>JBIIGF010000366.1:0-3319 GCA_044236665.1 Aestuariivirga sp.
CGCGGGGCTCTCTGTCTTTGTCATGGCCAGTGCCGATCCTCACGGGTGACTGGCTGGATACCATGAAACAGACAGCGCACCGGCAGACCATGCTTCACCGGTTGAAGCGTTCGCGGCCGAAACCCCGCTTCAGTGACCGGCCGCGTTAACCACGCTTGCGAACAATTGCGGGAAAACAGCGGATGGCGATATCAATCCCCGTTCATTTCTCCCGCAACGTTGTATGATCAAACCATGTCAGTCGAGTTTGAGTCTTTCCTTACCCTGAGCGCACCGCTCTGGCTGTGCCTCTGTCTCGCTGCCGTCGTGCTCTATATGGCATGGCGGCTTCACAGCATGAGCCGACTCTTACGGCGCCATGCGCAATCAATCGCCAACATGGATGCATGGGCCGACGCCACTGACGAAAGGCTCGACCGGCTGGATTGGGCGGGCCAGCGCCGCATCGGTGGCGTTGCGCCACGCACCATTGCGCGCCGGGCCGGCTGAGGCCGTGGCGCGGCTACTGCGCGAATGCCTCGCTGACACCGGCCGCCTTCAGCTTGGTGACATAGGCTGAAAAGCGAAGGCCCTTCAACTTTCCGGACATGAACACCGGCAACCACACGGTCTGGCCGGAGGCCAGCTTGCCGACGGGTGCAAAAGACACGTCATAGACATCGCCCGGCACCTTCTTCTCCATGGCGCGGCCCGCAAGCGGCGTCCAGCGCACCTCGCAATGCTGCACCTCGCCGCGATAGGCGGCGGGATCGGCGGCCTTGCCCCTGCCCTTGTCGGTGAAGGCAAGTTCGAACACGTCCCTTCCATCAAACACCTGATGGACGGACGGGCACGGATCGGATCCCGAGGCGCCGAAGCGCAGGATCACCGTCATCGGGTCCACCACATCCTTGTCGAGCGCACGCTCAACCTTCTGGCGAAGATCGGGCTTCTTGATCGCCGGCGCATAGGAGATCTCGCCCTGTTCGCTCCACGACAGGGAGGCCTCGCGCCGGTTGTCTTCGCGCTCACGCACCAGGCGGAACCGCTCAGGCTGAACCACGCCGCCGCCCGTGCGCGCCTCGGCTTCCGCCTGCACGCTGTACTCGGCGAACAAGCTGCTGATACCCTCGCTCTTGATCCGCGCCTTGGCGTGAACCGTGTCGCCGGCGGTATCGAGTTCATAGCGAACCACGGCCATCGTCATCGGGCCGACATCGACATTGAAGTTGGCCACAATGTCAGCCGCTGCAGCCGCCTGGGGCGACAGAACCGCAGCCGTTGCCGCCATCAGAGCACCCAGCGCAAAACTACGCATCCATCCGCCTTCCATCATGCATTTCATAAGATCCGCAGACCTCTTTCACCCATTCTTTGGCAAGAATGTGTTGTGCCCCGGACCCGCATCCTTCACGGGGTCACTCACGCAGGAGCGTGCCGAGGCTCGCGGCTGGGAGGGTGTCGAGGTTACGGACCGCGTCCCACATGCGCTCGGCGCGCTCCGGCCCGAGAAGGCCAGCCGTCTTGCTGCGCAGGCCCTGCTCCAGTTCGGCATGGGGGATGGGAGCCGCAAGGTCATGAGCGAAGGTCGCGCTGCCGGCATCGGCCTCGACGCGCACCACCACCGCGGTGTCGCTCAGGCTTTCATCGCCGGCGACCTCCACGAGGGCGGCCAGGCGCTGCAGGCCCGGCTCACGGCACAGAGCATCCTGATAGGATTTCTCGGAAGCGGTGTTGACGCCGCTCACCACCATGGCAGCGAGCCATCGATAGCTGAACTTCACCTCAAGGCCAGTGCGCGGATGGGAAACATCGCAGACCTTGAGCCAGCGCGGGTGCGTATTCACCACGATGCGGCGCAGGCCGGCTTCCGGCAGCAAGCCGGCACGGCGGGCCTTCAGCAAGGCCTCGATCATGGCATGGGTGCCATGACAGCAGGCGTGGAGTTTGTAGTTGATCGCGTCAAACACGAAATGGCCGGGCGGCGGATCGTGCCATGGCGAGTCAGGGTCTGGCGCATCGGCATGGGTCTCGATGAAGCCCTGTGGCCCTTCGATGCCGTCATCACAGGAGGTGAAGCCGCGCCGCGCCAGGCTGGCCGCCTCGATGCCATTGCTGGCGGCGAGGCCTGCATTGAACGGCTTTCCCATGGTCCCGAACTGCGACTTGAGGCCCGAGGCACGGGTTGCCACGAGGCTCAGCGCGGCGCGCGTCTGTGAACGGTCGAGACCGTAGATGCGGCAGGCGGCGAGCGTGGCGCCAAAGGCGCCTGCTGTCGCGGTCTGGTGGAAACCGCGCTGATAATGCCCGCGGCCAAGCACCATGCCGAGGCGGCAGGCCCCCTCGGCACCGATCAGGAAGGCATCGCGGACCGCCGCGGCACTGGCCCCTTGCTCTTCCGCCGCCGCAAGTGCGGCCGGATAGATGCCAACCGAGAGATGGCCGATATGCGCAAAGTGCGTGTCATCGTAATCGAGTGCGTGAGACACCGTACCATTGACGAGGGCAGCCGCGCGGGCAGGAAGCCGCGTTTCACAGCCAACGGCCGATGCCA
Source organism: Aestuariivirga sp. (assembly GCA_044236665.1). Lineage (GTDB taxonomy): Bacteria > Pseudomonadota > Alphaproteobacteria > Rhizobiales > Aestuariivirgaceae > Aestuariivirga. Next base: position 2,534 of record JBIIGF010000366.1, read on the forward strand.
TGGCTGTACCGCCCTCAGCCAGGGCCTGGGCCCGTATCATGCCGGAGAGCGGTTCACCGGAACCGGCGATTGCCACCGCCATCCAGTCAAAGAGCGAAAACGCCGCCAGCCGGCGGGATGTGGCAGGCAGACGCCCCGCAGCAAGTCCGGCCAGATCAAGCAACGCATCCATGCTGCGAGCCATGTATTCCGTCTCCCAAGGGCCGCGGCAGGCGCGGAGCCACGTCATGTTACAGGATTGTCCAGACCTTTGCATGAGGCCAGTTGCGGTAACCTCGGCGGAACATCGGCCTTGAGGCCTGCCCTGCAGTGTCTGCGCTCTTCGTTGCGGACATCCGCTCTCAAAGCAAATGGCCGGTCCCAGGGACCGGCCATCACTTTTGCAGGAGCTGTGCGCCCGATCAGTAGATCGGGAAGCGCGCGGTGAGCGCCTTGACCTTGCTGGCCACGGCCTTCTCGACCTTGCCATTGCCCTCCTCGCCGTTCCTGGCGAGGCCATCGAGCACTTCATTGATCAGCGCGCCGACTTCCTTGAACTCGGCAGCACCAAAGCCGCGGGTGGTGCCCGCCGGGGTGCCGAGGCGGATACCGCTGGTAATGGTGAAGGGCGCGGGGTCGAACGGAATGCCGTTCTTGTTGCAGGTGATGAAGGCGCGGCCCAGCGACTGCTCGGCGGCCTTGCCGGATACGCCCTTGCGGCGCAGGTCCACCAGCATGAGGTGGGTATCGGTGCCGCCGGACACGAGGTCCGAGCCGCCATCCACCATGGCCTTGGCCAGCACGCGG
>JBIIGF010000367.1:0-3301 GCA_044236665.1 Aestuariivirga sp.
GCGTTGTTTCCGGCGGATCGTATCGTGGTGGGCGCGCGCCGCCTGCACCTCGGGGCGGGTCGAGACTTCCGGAACGCCGACGTCCCAGTCGGCATCGCCCGGCACCCAGGCGAATGCGTCGGTGACAATGGAAATCACCGTGGTGCGGTCGGTTGTCTTGGCCCATGCCATGGCGGCTTCGAGTTCGGCGAGGCTCTCACAGTGGCGCGTCAGCGCCCCCATCGATTCGGCGTGCCTTGCAAAGTCCACCGCGAAGGGCGCCTTCACGCGGCTGTCCTTGATCAGGTTGTTGAAGCTGGGGGTGCCCTTGAAGTTCTGCAGGCGATTGATGACGGCGTAGCCGCCATTGTCGCACACCACCACGATCATCTTGTGGCCGGTCAGCACGGTTGAATAGATGTCGGAGTTCATCATGAGGTAGGAGCCATCGCCCACCATCACGATGGTATCGCCATCGCCACGCTTGGCCATCACATGGCCCCAGCCGCCAGCGATTTCATAGCCCATCGCGGAGAAGCCGAATTCGAGGTCATAGGTGTTGGGGTTCTTGACGCGCCAGCCCTTGGCCGTTTCACCGGGGAGGCCGCCCGCCGCCGTCACGAGCGTGTCGTTGGGCGCCGCAGAGGCATTCACCACGCCCACCACCTGCGCATAGGTCGGCACTGCCGCGTTGGTCGGTTTCTGATGCGCGTCAAGAAGATCGTTCCAGCCCTTGAAAGCTGTCCGGCCGCGCGCCGCCCAGGCGGGATCGGCCTTCCAGTTGCCAAGTGCCGCTTCGAGTTCCGCCACAGTTTCCTTCGCATCGCCGACCACCGAAAGCGCGCGGTGCTTCACCGCATCATGGCGTGCAGCGTTGATGGAGACGAACCTGGCATCCTGTGCGAACACCGTCCACGAGCCGGTGGTGAAGTCCTGAAGCCTCGTACCGATGGCGATGATGACGTCCGCCGCTCCCGCCATTTCATTGGCCGATGTCGATCCGACGACACCGATGGGGCCGACATGGGCTGGGTGGTCATGCGTCACGGTGCCCTTCCCGGCAATCGTCTCGGCGAGTGGGATGCCATGCTTCAGCGCGAAGTCCGCAACCTCGGCATTGGCGCCTGAATAGCGCACGCCGCCCCCCGAGATGATCAGCGGCCGCTTGGCGGACATGATGAGTTCCACTGCTTCCGCCACGCGGCCACGGTCGGGCCTGGGGCGCGGGATGGAGTGGATCGTGGGCGTGAAGAAGGCTTCCGGGTAATCGAAGGCGATTTCCTGCGTGTCCTGGCAGAGGCCGATGAAGGCGGGGCCGCAGTCGCCCGGGTCCAACATGCAGGCGATGGCCTGCGGCAGTGAAGAGATGATCTGCTCCGGGTGGGTGATCCGGTCCCAGTAGCGGGTGACGGCCTTGAAGGCATCATTCACAGAGGTGGTTGGGTTGTTGAAATGCTCCACCTGCTGCAGCACCGGGTCCGGCCTGCGGTTGGCGAAGACATCGCCTGCGAGAATGAGGATGGGCAGCCGGTTGGCATGGGCGCAGCCTGCCGCCGTCACCATATTGAGGGCACCAGGGCCGATCGAGGAGAGCGAGATCATGATCTGGCGGCGCCGCATGGCCTTGGCATAGGCAACCGCGGCCAGCGCCATCGACTGCTCGTTCTGGCCGCGCCATGTCGGCAACTGGTCCTGCACGGCTTCGAGGGCTTCAGACAGGCAGGTGACATTGCCGTGGCCGAAAATGCCGAACAGGCCGGCGAACAGCGGCTCCTTCCGGCCATCGATCATGGTGAACTGGTTGCACAGGTAGCGCACCAGCGCCTGGGCCATGGTCAAGCGTATGGTCGACATAGCGGGTCCTCCCGGAGTTGGATCGTCTTGGAACATGAAGTCCGGCGTTTCAAGATAGCGAATGAAAACTCCACCGGCATCATCGCCGTTCCCCGGCCTTCCGGGGCTTCGGCAGGCGTGCCTTCCGGTCTTGGGCGATTTCAGTGACGCTGGGGATGCGCGGCAAGTCTTTCCCGCCGGGGTGCAGCATCGCCGCCGTGGCAGTGGCAAGGCACTGTATGAGGCACATGGGGGCAGCCAGCGAGCGCGAGAAGGAGTATTCGTCCTCCGGCAGGTTGAACAGAACCTGCGCGGTCTTGGCGAGGGGGGACAAGGGCCCGTCGCTGATGGCGATGAGCGGCGTGGCACTCGCCGCAGCAAGATCGGCAATCGCCACCACCTCCTTGGCATAGTGGCGGAAGGCAATGGCGACGAGCACGTCCTTCGGGCCCATCGTCAGCGCCATTTCGGGCGCCAGCCCGCCGGCAGGATCGAGCAGGATGACACGCCGGTGCAGCATGGTGAGGAGATAGCGTAGCAGGATGGCCATCGGCTCGGAGCGCAGCTGTCCAGCGATATAGATCGTGCCGGCAGAGGTCAGCAGCTTTGCCGCTGTCGAGAGCGTGCCTTCATCCACCACGTCGAGCAGTCCCTGAAGTGCCGCGATGTCGCGCACCACGATACCGCGCAGGAAGCCCTTGTTGCCCTGCCCCACCCGGCGCGACAGTTCCTGTTCAAGAGCCCCGATCCGTTCACGGAAGCCGGGGGCCGCGGTGGCCAGCCGTGTCTGGAACACGCCCTGCAACTGCTTGAAGCCCGAATATCCGAGCATTTGCGCGAAGCGCACCAGGCTGGAGGGATGAACACCGCATTTCTCGGCAATGGCGTTGATCGATTCGAGCGCGATCACATTGGGGTTTTGTGTAAAGAAGCGGGCGATCTGCTGAAATCCGGCAGACAGCGCGGCATAATCGCGGGTAATGAGATTGACCACGCCTTCGTAGTTCTGTGGAACGCCGCTCTCCGGGCCGTCCTTCCGCTTTGCCATGGCTACTGGCCCCTCCTGCCGCTCCCTGAAATACGGGGCGGCACAAGCCTTGACAAGAAAAATTCATTGCCTCAAACGAAAGATCGCAACGAATATTGCAACATCCCGGGCAAACGAGGGTCCTGCCGCATGTATGAGAATCTTGGCCTTCTGATCGGCGGCGCATGGCGCAAGGCGGGTGGCGCGGGCGTCATCGAGGTGACCGACCCGGCAACCGGCGAGGTGATCGGCGCAGCGCCTGCCGCCTCGGTGGCCGATGTGGAAGAGGCCATCGCCGCGGCGGAGCAAGGCCTCAAGGCCTGGCGCGCCACCCAAGCCTGGGCGCGCGCAGACATGCTGCATGCCGTTGCCAACATCATGGCCACGCGCAGCGAGGAAGCGGCCCGCCAAATCACCCTCGAGACCGGCAAGCCCCTGGCCCAGGCGCGGCGCGAATGGGGC
>JBIIGF010000514.1:0-3297 GCA_044236665.1 Aestuariivirga sp.
TCGGCCTCGGGCCGCTGGGCGGGGACCTGACGCAGAACGGCCGCACCGACGAATGGGTGGATGTGCCGGACCACCTCCGCGCCGTCGCGGTGACGGCGGCGCTGATCGCGGAGTGGTGTGGGGTGGACGGCTAGGGTCCAAACCCAATCATCCACCGGGCATCTGGCTGGTCCCGCGCGGCATCCGCGGCGTCAGGCCGCTTGCCGATGCAACCAGCATCGGCCGCGCGACCTTCCTGGCGGCCTGCCACGCGGTCCTCGGCCATACGGCTCGGGTCTGATTGGGTTTGGAACCTAGAGCAGCGCACGACACGGTCGCCCCTCACCACCAGATCGAACTCGGCCATCTGCTGGCTTCGCTCATGCGGCCCTGGTGCTTGCGAACGACGTGCCGGGGCGGAACGCCGCGGGTGGTGCGCTGCGCCCTGCCATCGCGTCGGCGATCAGTTCGCCCAGCACCGGCGCCAGCGTCCAGCCGTTGAACGTCACGGCGTGGAACAGCCCGGGGCAGCGCGGGTCCTCGCCGATCTGCGGCGGGCCATCGAGATGCACGTTGAGGCCGGTCCAGGCGCGGATCAGGTGCAGCCGATCGAGCGCCGGGAACACATCCCGCGCCACCGCGAGGTTGCCCTCGATCGAGCTGCGGCGATTATGCGTCACCCCGCGTGCCGCGTTCCAGTCCCCAGGCCAGGCGCCGCCCAGGATCAGGTGGCCGAGGTCCCCCTGCTTCAGCGACAGCCGCCGCCCGGCATGCAGCACCAGCGGCCGCAGCATCGTGGGGGCCGCTTCCGTCACCAGCACCTGCTGCACCGCGCCGCGCACCGGTAGCGTCACACCGAGCATCGCGGCGATGCGCGCGGCCCAGGGCCCTGCGGCGTTCACCAAACGGCCGGCTCGGATCTGTCCCGCATTGGTTGTCGCGACGAAGCCGCTGCCGTCGCGCCGCAGCTCACCCACCGACACGCCGCCCGCGACACGCGCACCCGATGCACGTACCGCGCGCAGCAGCGCGACCATGCCGGGCAACGGGTCCATCTGACCTTCCTCCGGGCAGAAAGCAGCGCCGGCGAAGCCCGGGCCAAGCCACGGTGCGGCGGCACGCAACTCGTTCGGGCCAAGGATCTCCGACGTCAGGCCCTTCGTCCGTTCCAACTCGACCTTGGCGCGCAGCCAAGAAAACTGCGCCTCGGTGTCGGCCAGCATCAGCCCGCCTTCGATGCGGATGGCGGCGCTGTCGCCCGCGATCTCCCGCCACAGGCCGATCGCACGCGGCCCGAGCGACAGCAGGGCGGCGAGCGGCGAGTCAGCGCCGGTGTCGCCTGCGGCATCATAGGCGTGGAGTTGCGCGTGAAGGCTGCCGGCATTGGCGGTGCTGGCGCCCTGACCTGGCTCGCCGCGGTCAAGCACCAGCACGTCACGCCCATCCCGGGCGAGTGCGCGGGCGATGGCGAGCCCGATGACCCCACCGCCGACCACCAGCACCTCCGTATCGCGCAGGCGTTCTGGGCGGGGCGGCAGCGGTGGCGAAGCCGGTGCATCCACGATGGACGGCACCGCCTCGGCATCGCGGTTGCGGGCAAGCGCCGCTGCCGGCACCGGCTTTACCGGCGCGCGTGGCGCGGCGAAGCCCGCTTCGCTGCTCGCGGCAACAAGCCGCGCGACGGTCGCGCCGCACATTCGCCCCTGGCAACGGCCCATGCCGGCGCGCGTCGCCTTCTTGAGCGCGGGCAGGCTCGCCGCGCCCTCGCCGGACGCATCGCGCAGCACACCGGCCGTTACCTCCTCGCAGCGGCAGATCGTCACGTTGTCGGGGATCGCGGCGAAATCGAAGGCGGGCGGCGCGAAGATGCGCCACAATGCGCTTTGAAACGCCTCCGCCCGAGCCAGCGCGCGGCGTGCATCAGTGGCATCGGGCGTCGCGAAGCCAAGGTCGCGCGCGGCCGCGACTCCGGCGAGGCGCCCGCGCGCGAGCGCAACGCGCGACCCGCCGAGCGCCGCGCCGTCGCCGATCGCGAACACCTCCGGCACGCTGGTGCGTCCTTCCGCGTCGCCCTCCGTTTCCAGCCGCCCGAGCCCCTGGTCCACGAAGCGCTGCGCGCAGCCGAGTGCGCGGGCGAGACCGGTCTCCGGCTGGAAGCCGAGGTTCAGCGCCGCGACATCGGCTGCGATGCGGCGCTCGCCCCCGGCAGTCGCGATGCGGAGCGCGGAAAAGCGGCCCTCGCCCTCGCAGGCGACGAGCCGCGCGCCCCAAATCACCGGAACGCCGGCACGCTTCAGCGCGCGGAGGTAGCGAAACCCGTCGAACACCAAATCGGGCGACGCGGCGGCCATGGCCAGTGCATCGCGCCACGCCGAGAGGCCTGGCTTCGGCGCGGCCTCCACGACAGCTGCGACGCGCACGCCGCCGGCGACCAGTTCGCAGGCCAGTTGCAGGTTGAGCGGGCCGCTGCCCCCGATCACCACGCTTTCGCCTGGTGAGACCCGCTGCGCGCGCGCCAGCGTCTGCAATGCGCCGGTCGTCATCACGCCGGGCAAGGTCCAGCCGGGGATCGGGATCGGGCGCTCATGCGCGCCGGGCGCCAGGATCAGCCGGCGCGGCCGGATCACCTGATGGCGGCCGTCGCGCAGTACGGCGATCTCATCCGGTGCGAACCCGCCCCAGACGGTTACGCCGGTCGCCACCGCAACACCGGCCGCATCCGCTTCGGCGCGCATAACATCGCCGGCGCGGAACTGGGCGTCGGGCTGTTCGGCGACGTGGCTCGGCGCGAGCGGTTTGAAGTACTGCCCGCCCGTCGCGTCGCGTTCCTCCAGCACGAGCACATCAGCACCCGCAAGCCGGGCGGCGATGGCGGCGGAGAGCCCAGCGGGTCCAGCACCGACAATGAGGATATCACATATGATGTCCTCCGTACCCGCATCCGCGACAGGCGAAAGCGGCGCGGCGGGTCGATGCGCGCTCTCCACCACCATGCCGTCCTTCGCCTTCATCATGCATGCGCGTTGGCCGGCGCGGCCGTCCACCGTCACGATGCAATCGAAGCAGGCGCCCATGCCGCACCAAAGGCCGCGTTCCGCGCCAGACGCGGTGCGGCGGAGCGACACCACGCCGGCAGCGGACAGCGCCGCCGCCAGCGTCTCGCCAGGAATTGCCTCGATCTGCCGTCCATCGAAACGGATGCCAATGCGCTCGGCCGTTGCGCAGATGCGTGGCGTGGAAAGCCGCATGTCCCCTCTTGCGGATGAATGCGATTAGGGTTCCGATCATGACAGACGCGACCCTCGCCGCAAGTCGGAG
>JBIIGF010000368.1:0-3296 GCA_044236665.1 Aestuariivirga sp.
GCGCCGCCGGTGATGTCGTTCGACAGTTCATCCAGCGTGTAGCCGACCGCCAGCTTGGCGGCGACCTTGGCAATCGGGAAGCCCGTGGCCTTGGAGGCGAGCGCCGAGGAGCGCGATACGCGCGGGTTCATCTCGATGACGACGAGGCGGCCATCCTCGGGGTTCACGCCGAACTGCACGTTGGAGCCGCCCGTCTCGATGCCGATCTCGCGCAGCACCGCAATCGAGGCGTTGCGCATGATCTGGTATTCCTTGTCGGTCAGCGTCAGCGCCGGGGCAACGGTGATCGAGTCGCCCGTGTGCACCCCCATCGGATCGACGTTCTCGATCGAGCAGACGATGATGCAATTGTCCGCGTGATCGCGGACGACCTCCATCTCATACTCCTTCCAGCCCAGCACCGATTCCTCGATCAGCACTTCGGCGGTGGGGGAGGCGTCGAGGCCCTTCTCCACAATGTCGAAGAATTCCTCGCGGTTATAGGCGATGCCGCCGCCGGTGCCGCCCAGCGTGAAGGAGGGACGGATGATGCAGGGCAGGCCCACTTCGAGCATGGCTTCGAAGGCTTCCACCATGGCGCGGTTGCGGTATTTGCGCAGCCGCTCCGGCTCCTCCGCCGCCCACTTCTTCTCGAAGGCTTCGATGTCGCCACCCTCTTTCTGGAGGCGGGCGATTTCGGCGGCGTGGACGTCCTTGTCGGCATCCTTCGCGTCGGAGGCGTTGGCGAGCATCGACTTCGGCGTGTCGAGGCCGATCTTCTTCATCGCCTCGCGGAACAGTTCGCGGTCTTCCGCCTTGTCGATGGCGTCCGCCTTGGCGCCGATCAGCTCGACGTTGAATTTCTCGAGGACACCCATCTTGTTGAGGGAGAGCGCGGTGTTGAGTGCCGTCTGGCCGCCCATGGTGGGCAGCAGCGCGTCGGGGCGCTCCTTTTCGATGATGCGGGCGACGACTTCCGGCGTGATCGGCTCGATGTAGGTGGCATCCGCCAGGTCCGGGTCCGTCATGATGGTGGCCGGGTTGGAGTTCACCAGAATGATGCGGTAGCCCTCAGCCTTGAGGGCCTTGCAGGCCTGGGTGCCGGAATAATCGAATTCGCAGGCTTGGCCGATGATGATCGGTCCAGCCCCGATGATGAGGATGGATTTGATGTCTGTGCGCTTGGGCATTGGGGAATCCGAATTTTGGTTTCCCTACACAATCGGGAGCGGGATTCCAAGCCCAATCGGCTCGTCTTTCACAGCCCCGGCGGCGCGCCGCCCGTCAGATGCCGATGCAGCGGCGCTGATTGCAGGGCTCGACCGAAATCCGCCCTGCCAGCGGCCATGACTGGTTCTTGTTGATGACCGTGACATTGCCGGTCTTTGCCACCGCCATGGCCGCCAGCCGCCCGGCGCGCAGCTCACCGCCCAGAATGGTGCCGGCCGACAGGAAGATCACGCTCAGGATCATTGATGCAATCAGGGTTTTCATCGCCTCTCTCCATGCGGGAGAACGCCGTGGACTGTGGAAAGGTTGCATCATGCCGCTTGAACCGGGGATGAATGGCCCATTCACCCCGCTGGCAGCTTCCGCAGGCTGGACAATAAAAAACCCCGGATCAGCGGATCCGGGGTTTGAGTTACAGGCAGCGTTTGCAGGGGATGGGGGGAAGAACTGCCTGGGGATGGGAAACATATCTTCAGTCGAATATGTAACTTCAAGCGCCGGTCGCGCCGGTTGCACGAAATCTCCGTCAGCCTGCGAGGTCCGAGCAGTCATCCTTCACGCACTCCTCGACCACGAGGGGACCCAGTACGGGAAAGGGGCTGTTCTTCTCCACGACCGTTTCACGAATGACCAGGCGCGTATCGGCAGGGGCGGTTGCGGTATGTGCAGAGGCGAGGGCCGAGGCGACCGCCGCCGCGCCGATGACACTCAGCAGCATGAATGCGTAACGGATCATCTCGGGTTCCCTTTCAATCTTCGTTGTCGAGGATTGATCTAGGGGACGATCTGTCCAGCCGTGGGACGGACCTGTTACGAGTTTGTGGTTTCTTGTGTCCGGTTTGGGGCAATTGCGGCGGCTGCCTTAATTGGCAGGGCCAAGCTCGGAAACGAAAAGGCCGCTCTCCCGGGGGGAGGCGGCCTTTCGGAATGGCAGTTTCGCCAGATTACTGGGCGCGCGGGCCGCGGGCCGGGCCCTCGACCTTCTTCGGCATGGGCAGCAGGCCTTCGCGCTGCAGCTTCTTGCGCTGCAGCTTGCGGGCGCGGCGCACGGCTTCCGCCTTCTCGCGGGCCTTCTTCTCGGAGGGCTTTTCGTAAGCGCCACGCAGCTTCATTTCACGGAAGATGCCTTCGCGCTGCATCTTCTTCTTGAGGGCCTTCAGGGCCTGATCGACGTTGTTGTCACGAACTACGACTTGCAAGTGCTACCTCGGAACAGGTTGGATTGGATCAGAAGGCCGGGTCAGGGCCTCAAACGTGGGCGGCGGGTTAGCATAGTCCTTCAGGGCTGTCGAGGGGTCAGCCGGTTGAAATGCCCCATTTTCCGCCCACGCCGCGCCTCGGCCTTCCCATAGAGGTGAAGGTGGACATTGGGTTCCGCCGCAAGGTCCGGCCAGCGGTGGATGTCATCGCCCAGCAGGTTGGTCATCACGACGTCGCAATAGCGCCCGGGCGAGCCCAAGGGCCAGCCGCAAATGGCCCGGATATGCTGCTCGAACTGGGAGACATGGCAGCCATCCATGGTCCAGTGGCCGGAGTTATGCACCCGGGGCGCGATTTCATTGACGATCAGGCTCTCGCCTGCCACGAACATCTCAACCCCGATGACGCCGACGTAATCCAGCGCGGCAATGATCTGGCCGCCAAAGGCACGCGCCTGTTCCGCAACGGCAGGCGAAATCCGCGCCGGAACGGTGGAGGTCTTGAGGATGTGGTTCTCGTGGTGATTCTCGGGAACGTCATAGACGGCGATGGCGCCGGACCAGCTCCGGGCGGCGATGACCGAGATTTCCTTCTCGAAACGGACGAAGCCCTCCAGAATCGCGGGCTGGCGGCCGATTTCGGCAAAAGCCGCGGCCGGATCGGTGCCGTCATGGATCTTGGTCTGACCCTTGCCGTCATAGCCGAAGCGGCGGGTCTTCAGAACGGCAGGGCGGCCGATGCGGGCAAGTGCCGCCTCGAGCGAGGCGGCATCCGAGACATCCGCGAAGGGTGCAACCGGAATGCCAAGCCCTGCGATGAAGGTCTTCTCGGCGATCCGGTCCTGGGCGGTCTTGAGCGCGTCAACGCCGGGGGCAACGGGTACGAGC
>JBIIGF010000013.1:0-12108 GCA_044236665.1 Aestuariivirga sp.
CACCCGCTCCAGCATGGAGGTGGCGAAGGTCACGCCCGCCGCCTTCAGCGCCTGAAGATCGACCGGCGGCAGAAGCCAGGGCTTTGCGGGGTCGCGCGTTTCGGGCGGCGTGTTGGCCATGATGGCATCAACGGACCCGAGGCTTGGGCCGGTGACGGCGCGCGCGGCGGCGGCCGGATCGTCCGCCTCGCACAGGTCGCGCATGGTGGGGAAGGCATCGGTGATGTCGGTGAGGTTGCCGCCATCACGCCGGACGATGCAGGGGCCATCGACGGCCGGGCTCCAGACACGGCCCACGAGAAGCCCATCGGAGGGAAGGGCGGCGGATGACATGAAGGCGGCAAGCGATGGCATGATGGGCTTCTTTGCTGGTGTTGCGGTAACCCAACACTAGGCCGGCAAAGCCTTCTCTGTGAAGCGGGATCAGCCGAGGCTGTCGTGAAGTTCGCCTTGCTCCAGCGGTGCGAGGAACTCGATGGCAAAGCCATCAGCCATGTGGCGGATGACCCGGCCCCGTGTCTTGCCCAGCCATACGCAGCTTCCGGGTTCCGGGCGCACGCCGCAGCGGATCGCGGCGCCCGAGAGCGAGATGTCCAATACTTCGCAGGCGTGGTCCTCGCCGCCACCGAAGGTGACGCGGGCGACACCGGTGCCGGGCTGGAAGCGCGTTCCGCGGCGCTCCTCGCTTGCAAGGCCCAACTGCCTGAGGCGGAGCCAGTCAAGGGTCTGCGCCAGCCTCGCGAGGCGCGCACCCTTGAGGGCGAAGTGAACAAGAAAGCCGCCCTCCGCTGCCTCGCCCGCAATCCCTTCGAGCCGGCCCAACCCCTCGACATAGGCGATCAGATGCGCGCCCGAACTGACTGTCTCCGTGCAGCGGAACAGCGCGCCGCTGATGCCGGGATCGACCACCTCGCAGGAAAGTTCGCGCCCGTCGTGCAGCAGGAAGCGGGCTGGAAGCGGCGGCAGCGCCGCTCTGTCCGCTTCCCGGTAAGGTGCGGCAAGCTCAGGTGCTTCGCAGACCTGCAAGGCACTGGATTGCTGTCGCATGGGTCACCTCACTCGGATGATGGTTCAGGACTGGCCAAGGCCTCCTGATATCACCCGGAACTTGCGGCGAGCCTGTGTGGTTCCTGCCACTGCCATCTCCTCCGGCGCGGCCGGATCGAGAAAGCGTGCGAAGGCGACCTCCAGCGGCAGCAGCGTGTCATAATAACGGATATCCTGCTGGGCGGCGGGAAACAGTCCACCCAGGACATGGGTGGTGGCACCATCGGCTGCGATGAGCGGCAGCGCCAGCATTTCGGCTCCGAATTGCTGGCCACGGTCGGTCGCATAGGCGAGGCGCAGAACGGCCTGCTTGTGCGATGCCACGACGCCGCTCAGGAAGCGCAACATGACGTTGCGTTCGAACGCGTCCCAGCCGGCGAGCAGGTCGAGGCCGGTCAGTTCGCGGCGGTGGAGGTCACACAAGCCGGTTCCGGCCAGCCGCCAGACAAAGCCCTCACCACCTTCAAGGCGTTCCGCGATGAACAGATAGGGCACCAGGTGGCGGAGCTGTTTCAAATCGAGATCGTGGCGTTCCGGCGCGCTCCGCCCGGCGCGCAGGGCCTCCCAGCAGCGCCACAGCATCCGCGCCGGGGGCTTGAGCAGCGTTTCCTCTTGGCTTGTCCGAACCTCCCCGCTAACCCACATCCATGCCCCCTTGGGAACCCGATGGTTCCCGCTGTTCCATTATTGACCTGCGAGGCGCTGCGATGCAGCCTTCGTGCCAACAGAAAGGATTGATCTTGACCGAGCAACAGCCGCCGGCCGGAAATTGGACGGCCCTGCAACGCCCGGCCCCGGTGTTGAATGCGCCTGCCGTGGTGATGGCGGTCATCGCGCTTCTGGTCGCGGTGCATGTGGTGCTGGCCGTGTTCGATGAGAGCTGGCGGGTGTTCGCCTATTATGCGCTGGCGCTCATACCGGTGCGCTGGACGGACCCGGGCTATCCGATGCTGGAGGGCTCGCAATACTGGTCGCTCGGCACCTACATGCTGCTCCACGCGGACTGGATGCACCTGCTTTTCAATTCGTTGTGGCTTCTGGTATTCGGCACGGCCGCGGCGCGCTATCTCGGTACCGGGCGGTTTCTGGTGCTGACCCTGATCGCGGGCGTGGCCGGCGGGCTTGCCAGCCTCGCCCTGCACTGGGGTGAAGAGGTTCTGGTGATCGGCGCGTCGGGCGCGGTGTCTGGCCTGATCGCCGCTGCCATTCCGCTGATGTACGGCAGGCGGGTTCACGGGCGCGCGCGGCCCTTGTCCTTCACGGAACTGATCTCAACCCCGCGCGCGCTGCTGTTCACTGCCGTGTGGCTGGGGCTCACCCTGTTTTCGGGCGCTGCGGGCTGGACCGGCAATTCCTTCATCGCGGATGGCGGCATCGCCTGGGAGGCACATATCGGCGGCTTTGTGGGCGGGCTTCTGGCTTTCTACCTGCTTGCGCCAAGGGCCGTGCACCCGGCCTGAAACCATGATATGCTTTTGGGTGTTGACCTTGCAGGAAGGAGGCTCTCATGGCCGTTGCTCACATCCTCAAGCACAAGGGAACGGCGGTCGTCACCGTCTCTCCCGATGACAACGTCCAGTCCATTGTCGATACGCTCGCGCGGCACCGCATTGGTGCCGTGGTGGTGGTGGATGAGGCTGGTGCCATCGCCGGCATCGTGTCCGAACGGGACGTGGTGCGTGCCATGGCGGGCGATGCCGGGACGGTTCCCGCCAAGACGGCGCGCGACATCATGACAGCCCGCGTGACAACCTGTGCACCGGGAGATTCCGAGGCCGACCTCATGCAGCTGATGACCGAGAAGCGCATCCGCCATCTGCCCGTGGTGGCGGATGGGCGGCTGGCCGGCATGGTGTCGATCGGCGATGTGGTGAAGTTCAGGATCGAGGCGATCGAGCGTGAGGCCGACCAGATGAAGAGTTACATCGCGTCCGCCGGCTGAAGCGGGCCGTGGGGCCCTCTGCCGCATGTGGTGAAGGCCGTCTGCCGGAAACCAGCTTCTCTTATTACATGGTTTGAAATAAGTTGGTTGTTGGTTACCAATCAGCGCAGACCATTCCCAATGAGCGAGGCCCAGATGACACTGAAACCAATCCGCTTTGCGCTGGCGGCCGCGGCGCTTGCAACGTTGGTGTTTTCGGCCGGTCCCGGCCAGGCGCAGGCGTCCCAGGCGATGGCACCTGCCGCCGCGCCCGCAGCCTCGGCCACGTTGAGCCTCGCGCAGATCCGCAGCCTTGCGGCGCAGGCCTATATCTGGGGCCTCGCACCCCAGTTCACTTATCGCTTCGCCAAGTACAACACCACCATCAGCGCGCCGGTGAATGCCTTCACCTATGGGCGTAATCCGGCGGCCTGGAACAATGCGGCCACCAATGCCGGGGACCCGTCGATCATCTACATCAACGCCTTCATCGACTTCAGCGTCACACGGGAAATGGTCCTGACGGTGCCGCCGTCCCGCGACCAGTACTATGTCGTGAATTATCTTGATAACTTCATCAATACCGTGGGCAGCATCGGCACCCGCACGACGCCGTCCGATGCAACCACCTCCTATCTGCTGGTTGGCCCGAACTCACGCTATGCCGGCATGAAGACCGCAAGGATCGGCGGCCGGTCGCTGCCCGTCATGGCATCTGACACCAACCTGAACTGGATGCTGATCCGCGTTGCGACCAACACGCTCGCCGACAGCACCAATCCGGACTCGGTGCTGGCCGTCTATAACCGTGTCAGCAAGAACTTCGCGCTCAACACGCTGGCGCAGTTTCGCGGCAACGGCTTCCAGCCGGTCTATCCGGCAGATTACAGCAACCCGCCGCCGACACCCGAGGAGGTGATCGCGGCCGCGCCCTACAAGAACACGCCGCGCAGCGCCGAGACGTTCTTCCAGCAACTGGGCGAGTCGCTCGTGAAAAGCCCGATCCCGAGGCAAACGGTCGGGCTGGGGGGAACCCCGCTGTCCAGACTGCCGGCCTATGTCGTCCCGCAATACGGGGCGAGAGGCGTTTATTTTCCGCCCTCATCCGGGCAGGAACAGACCTTGCGGCGCTTTGCGCCCATCGGCCTGTCGGCGAAAGGCTTCCAGATTCCGCGCGGCTGGGGGGCAGCCGAACTGGCGGCCTTGCAGCGGGGCTATGAGGAAGGGCAGGCGAACCTCAACCGCATCATCGCGGCGCAGTCTCCCTCGTCCAGCACCAATTACTGGACGATCCTGAACAACATGATCGGCACCTACCCGAACACGCTCGAGGGATATCTGGTCCGCGCCACGATCGTGCTGAACGGCGGCTCGGCCAATATTCCGCTCGATGCCGTCTATCCAAACATCACGAAGTATGACGGCGTCCAGGAACTCGATGGCAATGCGGGCTATAGCGTGACCTTCACGCCGCCGGTGGAGGGCGCAACGCTGCCGGTGAACGGCTCCTTCCCGCCCCAGGTCACCGGGCGGGATGGCGAGATCAAGGGCTTCTGGTCGGTTACCGTCTATCAGCCTGATCCGTCCGAGGTGTCGGCCCCATTCCTTCCCCAGAGTGCCGTTCTCAACAATGTCTACTCGACCGCGGATGATGTGGTGAAGGCGGTCAATGCTGCTGAAAACACCATCACCGTGCTCGAGCCAAGCTGGGGCAACCTCATCGCCAGCACGCCCTTGCTGTTCGACGGGGACGGCGCTGCATCCTGCGGGCTTCAGACCAAGGCCGACAATGCCGTCTATTATGTTGCCAGCACTCCGGTGACGGGCGTCGACAATGACAGCGGCAAGACGACCTACACCTTCCGGATCTCCCAGACCTGGCTTCAGGACATTTCGGAGGCCAATGTGCCCATCCAGTTCTCTGGTCAGGCTGGCGCGGCGGTTGACCTTCAGTGCGATTCGGCGGCCCAGCTCAGCTATGGCGTGGTAAGGCCTGTGTCGCAGCTCGGTTCGGACCAGATGGAGGAGGGCGATCTCGTCACCAATCCGGATGGGTCGGTGACCATCTACCTCTCGCCCACCCTGCCGGCCGGTGCACCGGCCGAGAACTGGATTCCCACGCCCTCAACAGCCTATTACGACGCCATCTATGGCGATGGGTCCGGTATCAGCACGGCGCTTCAGGTCATCCTGCGCTCCTACTATCCCACGCCGGGCAACCAGCCTCCCTCGCTTCTGCCCTATCCGGCGGGCGGTCTTGCGCTGAGCTATATCCCGCCGGCGATCGTGCCGCTGCCTTAATAAACCTGCCCGGGATCGAAGAGGCGGGTATTGTTGGTGAACACAAGCCTGCCGCCTTCCACACGGCGGTAGAAACACGAGCGCCGCCCCGTGTGGCAGGAAGCACCGCGGCCCTGCGGCTCGGCCTTCACCTGCAGGATATCCTGGTCGCAGTCGGTCAGGATTTCCATGACCTTCAGCGTCTCGCCCGAGGTTTCGCCCTTCTTCCACATGGCCTTGCGCGAGCGGCTCCAGAAATGCGCGAAGCCGGTCTCCTGCGTGAGGCGCAGCGCTTCCGCATTCATGTAGGCGAACATCAGCACAGCGCCATCGGATGCATCCGTCACGATGGCGCCGATCAGGCCATCCGCGTCGAACCTCGGCTGAAACGCGGTGGTTTCGTCGAGGTCCGAGGCCATTACAGCGAGAAGCCGGATGAGGGCGCGCGCACCAGTTCCATGAAACGGGCCTGCAGCACCGGGTTGGTCTTGAACTCGCCGGTGAACTGGGTGGTGATGGTGGCGACGTTGCGCTTGCCCACGCCGCGCATCGACATGCAGGTGTGCACCGCTTCCACCAGCACGGCCACGCCGCGCGGCTTCAGAGACTCCATGATGGCGTTGGCGATCTGCGCCGTCATGGTTTCCTGCGTCTGCAGGCGGCGGGCATAGATTTCCACCACGCGGGCAAGCTTGGAAATACCGACCACATTGGCGGCCGGAAGGTAGGCCACATGGGTGCGGCCCACGAAGGGCGCGATATGGTGTTCGCAATGCGAGTTGAACTCGATGTCGCGCAGCATGACGATGTCGTCATAGCCGCCCACATCCTCGAAGGTGCGCGACAGGGCTTCCGCCGGATCATCCTCATAGCCGCTGAAATACTCGCGGAAGGCCTTGGCCACGCGCTTCGGCGTGTCGAGCAGGCCTTCGCGGTCCGGATTGTCGCCGGCCCAGGCGAGCAGGGTGCGCACGGCGGCCTCCGCCTCTTCCTGAGAGGGGCGCTTGACCGGCTTGGCCGGCATCTTCTTGATCACTGCGTCCATAATCCTGACTTCACCTCAGCTGTGGCAACGTACTGCAGACCAGCCGCTACCGGATGACATGGCCCACGCGCTTGCGCCCTGAATATGGCGGTCCCCATATCATGCCCCGTCGCTCCATGGCAAATTGCCAAACGGCCCGTTTGCGGCAGATGACGTATGCGCTAGGATGTTGGAATGATTAACGACATTTACAACCGCAAGATTCTGGGGTTCGCGGCAGATATTCCAAGGTTGCAACGCTTGGCGACGCCGGATGCCACGGCGGTGGCCATTTCGCGCCTGTGCGGCTCCAAGGTGACGGTTGACCTCGCCATGAAGGATGGCGTGGTGACCGACTTCGGCCAGGAGGTGAAGGCCTGTGCGCTGGGTCAGGCATCCTCCTCGATCATGGCGCAGCATGTGGTCGGGTCCACGGGAGAGGAACTCCGGCAGCTCCGCGACGAGATGTACCGGATGCTGAAGGAGGAGGGGCCGCCCCCCTCCGGCAAATGGGCCGATCTTGAAGCCCTGCTGCCAGTGCGGGACTTCAAGGCCCGGCACGCATCGACGCTTCTGACCTTCGATGCGGTGGTCGACGCGGTGAACCAGATCGAGGCCAGAACCCCGGCACAGGGCTGATCCGGACCCGGGTTGCGGCCCCCACCCCTTGACCCCACCCCGCATCTTCCCCAAGAGATGGTGCATCGCCACCATCCGAGTCCAAGCCCTTGCGCTGTCCGTTCTGCTCCAATGAAGAAACCCAGGTGAAGGACAGCCGTCCCACCGAGGATGGCACCGCCATCCGCCGCCGCCGTTATTGCCCGGACTGCTCGGGCCGCTTCACCACTTTCGAGCGTGTCCAGCTGCGCGAATTGATGGTGGTGAAGAAAACCGGCCGCCGCGTGCCCTTCGACCGCGACAAGCTCATGCGCTCGATTCAGGTGGCGCTGCGCAAGCGCCCAGTGGACCCGGAGCGGGTGGAGCGCATGGTGTCCGGCATCGTCCGCCGCCTTGAAAGCCTCGGCGAAAGCGAGATCAAGTCTGAAACGGTCGGCAAGCTCGTCATGGAAGCGCTGAAGATGCTGGATGACGTTGCCTATGTGCGCTTCGCCTCCGTCTACAAGAATTTCCGCGAAGCCAAGGATTTCGAGGAGCTTCTGGGCGAACTCTCGGGCGATGAGGATAACGGCGAAACCGGTGACTGACAGCTCGGACGCCCACTGGATGGATTATGCGCTGAGGCTTGGCCGCCGGGCGCTGGGCACCACCGCGGAAAACCCCAATGTGGGCTGCGTGATCGTCAAGGAGGGCCGGGTTGTGGGCATCGGCTGGACGCAGCCGGGCGGCAGGCCGCATGCCGAAACGCAAGCCCTGACCATGGCGGGTGCTGCCGCCCTTGGCGCCACCGCCTATGTCACGCTCGAGCCCTGCGCCCATCATGGCCGGACGGGGCCTTGCGCCGAGGCGCTGGTGAGGGCCGGTGTCGCCCGCGTGGTGACCGCCATCGAAGACCCGGACCCCCGCGTATCGGGCGGCGGCCATGCTATTCTGGAGCGGGCCGGCATCGCCTTCCAGTCTGGCCTGCTGGCGGAGGAGGCGCGGCGCGACATGGCCGGCTTCCTGATGCGCATCACCCGGAAGCGGCCGCAGGTCATTCTGAAGATGGCTTTTTCGGCTGATGGCAAGATCGCCGCCGGTGCCGGCCAGCGCACTGCCATTTCCGGCCCGGAAGCCTGGGCGCGCGTCCATCTTCTCCGCGCCCAGAGCAACGCCATCCTCGTCGGCATGGGCACGGTGCGGGCGGATGACCCCGAACTGACCTGCCGCCTGCCGGGCCTCGGGCATCGCTCGCCCACGCCCTTCGTGCTGAGCCGGTCGGGCGAATTGCCGCCCGAGTCCCGGCTTGCCCGCCGCCACGCCACGGTGCTGCGCATGAGCGTGGCGGAGGCATTGGCCGAGCTCGGGCGCCTTGGCATCAACCGCCTGATGGTGGAGGGCGGCGCCCGGGTGGCGCGGAGCTTCCTTGAGGCGGGGCTGGTTGATCAGTTCCACCTGATCCGTTCGCCGCAGACACTGGGACCCGAAGGGGTGGACGGGCTGGCGGGCCTGCCGCTCGATCAGGCATTGCAGCCATTCGCGCCGGTCGATCAGGAAACGCTTGGGAGCGACCTGCTGACCGTCTATGAAGCCCGGAGATAGAGGGGCCAGGACCACCAGCCATGTTCACCGGCATCATTACCGATATCGGCACCGTGCGCGCCATCAGCAAGGCGGGCGACACGCGCTTTGAGATCACCACCGCCTACGATCTTCCGACCGTCGACATGGGCGCCTCCATCGCCTGCAACGGCTGCTGCCTGACGGTGATCGAGAAAGGGCCAGACTGGTTCGCGATCCAGGCCTCCGCCGAGACCCTTTCCAAGACCACGCTGGGCGACTGGCGCACCGGAACCCGCATCAATCTCGAACGCGCCCTGAAGATCGGCGATGAGCTCGGCGGCCATATCGTGTCCGGCCATGTGGACGGGCTGGGCGAGATCGTCTCGATCACGCCCGAGGGAGACTCGCAGCGCTTCCGCTTCCGCGTGCCCCATGAACTGGCCCGATTCATCGCGCCCAAGGGCTCGGTGGCGGTGGATGGAACCTCGCTCACCGTCAATGAGGTCGAAGGCAATGTCTTCGGCGTCAACATCATCCCGCACACCCAGGCCGTCACCACCTGGGGCAGCATGGCCGTTGGCCAGCGGGTCAACATTGAAATCGACATGCTGGCACGCTATGTGGCCCGCCTCACCGAGTATAAACCGACATGAAGACCGAAAAGAACACCGCCCCCGTGGAGCAGGTCCGCGCCCATATCCTCATCCTCGAGGCACGCTATTACGGCGAGCTCTGCGATGAACTCTGCCGCGGCGCCATTGCCGCCATCGAGCGCGCCGGCGCCACCTGGGAGCGCATGGCCGTTCCGGGCGCGCTGGAAATTCCCGGCGCCATTGCCGTGGCGCATGAGACGGGCCTCTATCATGGCTATGTGGCGCTGGGCTGCGTGCTGCGCGGCGAGACCACCCATTACGACATCGTGTCGGAAGAAAGCGCCCGCGGCATCATGGACCTGACGCTTGAGGGCCTGTGCATCGGCAACGGCATCCTCACCTGTGAGAACGAGGCGCAGGCCTGGGCCCGCGCCAAGCTCGACGACATGGACAAGGGCGGCGGCGCGGCGGATGCGGCCCTGAGCATGATCCGCTTCACCCGCCTGATGAGCCGCAAGGCGGCGGGCCTTGATGCGAAGGCCGGTTCGTGACCGGCAACCCCCAGCAGTTTCCGCCCTCGCGCCGCTCCGCCGCAAGGCTTGGCGCGGTGCAGGCCCTCTACCAGATGGACCTTTCGGGCAGTGACGTCGGCGAGACGCTGGCGCAGTTTTCCTCGCGTGCGATGGGCGAGAACTTCGAGGACGGCCAGTGCGGCGAGGCCGACTACCGGCACCTGCGTGAGGTGGTCGATGGCGTGGTGCGCGAGCAGAAGGCGATTGACCCCGTGGTGGATCAGATCCTCGACAAGGGCTGGCCGCTTCACCGGCTCGATTCCACGGTGCGCGCCATACTGCGCGCCGGGGCCTATGAGCTGATGTTCATGGACAAGGTGCCGGCCCGCGTGGCGATCAGTGAATATGTCGATGTGGCGGATGCCTTCTTCGGCGAGGAGGAACCGCGCTTCGTCAATGGCGTGCTCAACCGGCTGGCCCGCCTGAGGCGGCCGGCGGAGTTCACGGCGTGACGGACGAAGCTGATGCCTTCGATGATGCCAAGGCCCGCCGCAACGCGGTGATCCTCGCCATCGCCCAGGCACTTTATGGTGCCGTCACCACGGCAGTTGTGGTCACCTCTGGCCTGGTCGGCTCGCAGCTTGCGCCCAGTGCGTCGTGGGCCACGCTGCCCATGTCGATGATGATCATCGGCACCGCCGTCTCGACCTTCCCGATTTCGCTGATGATGCGTCGGACGGGGCGCCGGCTCGGTTTTGTGATCTGCGCGCTGGCAGGGGCTGCGGGCGGGGTCATCGGCTTGATCGCCGTCTATCATCGAAGCTTCGAGTTGTTCCTGCTGGGCTGCCTGCTGGTCGGTGTCTATCAGGCATCCGCTTCCTATTACCGCTTCGCTGCCGCCGATACGGCAAGCCCGGCCTTCCGCCCCCAGGCGATTTCCTGGGTGATGACGGGCGGCGTCATCGCCGCGCTGATCGGCACGGTGCTGGTGATGGGAACGGTCGACCTGCTCGCACCGGTGACCTTCGCTGGAACCTGGGCCGCGATGGCGCTGCTGTCGCTTCTGGGTGCGGTGATCCTTCTGGCGATCGACATTCCCCGCGCGCCCAAGACGGAGACCTATACAGGGCGGCCGCTCAAGGTGATTGCGCGCCAGCCGCGCTACATCGTGGCGGCGCTCACCGCCATGCTGGCATATGGCATCATGATGCTGGTGATGACGGCAACCCCGGTCGCCATGCTCGGCTGCGGCTTCTCGGTTCAGGATTCGAGCTGGGTCATCCAGTGGCATGCGCTTGCCATGTTCGTGCCGAGCTTCTTCACCGGCAGCCTCATCGCAAGATATGGCGCGGAGCGGATCTCCGCCCTCGGCATGATCCTGCTGGTCGGCGCGGCCGTGGCGGGCCTGCTTGGCATTCATTTCGAGAATTTCGCGGTGGGCCTCATCCTGCTTGGGCTGGGCTGGAACTTCGGCTTCCTCGGCGGCACGACCATGCTGACCGAAACCTATGAGGCGGCGGAAAAGAACAAGGCGCAGGGCCTCAATGACCTGCTGGTGTTCGGCATGACGGCCATCACGTCGCTGGTCGCCGGAAAGCTCCTCGCCTGGTTCGGCTGGAACGGCGTCAATATCGCGGTATTCCCGATGGTGCTGCTGGCCCTCGCCATGATTGTCTGGCTGGCCCGCCACCCCAGCGAAAAGGCTCGTCAGGCGGGCTGAGGCGGCGCCACTCTCTACCAAATGTCCTCTCCCGCCTGCGGGAGAGGAGGGGGCCCCAACGCAGTTGGGGAAGGTGAGGGAATACGGCTCATAACGAAATTCTATGCCAAGTTCCTCCTCATCTCCCCATTGCGTGCCGCAATGGGTCCCTTCTTCTCCCGGTGAAGGAGCGGGAGAAGACAAGAGGCCCCGATCTGTCAGGCGCTTCGTGGGATCATATGTGACGAAGGCACGCGCCAGAACCAGCGGCCGATGCGAAGCCCGAGGCTTCCGATCCATGCCAGCGCGGCGATGCTCCACACAATCAGCGACACGGACCAGAACACTGCCGAGGCTGCGAGGCTTGCGAAGGTGAAGGCGGCGCCGCCCAGCGCCAGCACGGCCCGCGTCGCCGTGCCGAAGCGGCCTGACAACTTCGCGACGCGGCTTACCTCCGCGGTGGAGTTCGCGACGCCCAGGGTTTGCACCGTGGCGCGGTAACCGGCGTTGCGGCCTATGGTGGCAACATCGGTTCCCATCTCCTTCAGCGTGCGCAGTGCTGCCGGCTTGACGACCCGGCCTGCCGCCTGCCGCGCGGCCGCAATGTCAAGCCTTGCGAGCGAAGCGGAAACCGCCCGCAGAGCCGTGCCATCCATGGCGGAGGCGGCGGTGGCACCAACCTGACGGGCCAGGGCGGGGGAGAGCTTGCCCGTCCGCCGGACGGCCTTCAGCGTGCTGAGGCCGGCACGTTCGGGAAGCGTCAGCCCCAGTGAGGCAACGGTGGCCGCCGTGAGGCCAAGCCCCAGCGTGGCAAGCCCGACCGTCAGGCCATCAACCGCTTCGCCGTTCACATATCGTACGGCTTCCTGATA
>JBIIGF010000370.1:0-3287 GCA_044236665.1 Aestuariivirga sp.
TCAGCCAGCTGCGCAAGCGCCGGCGCGAGGTGGAGGACGCTGGCGGCGAATTCGCCGGCAGCGTCATGACGCCCGGCAACCAGGAAAGTCAGCTCGACATGGCAGACCTCCGGCTTGCGCTTCAGCAATTGCCGCATGACCAGCGCGAGGCAGTGGTTCTGGTGGGGGCGTCCGGCTTCTCCTACCAGGAAGTGGCGGAGATCTGCGGCGTACCGGTCGGCACCGTGAAGAGCCGCGTCAACCGCGGGCGCAACAAGCTTGCCGCACTTCTCGGCATGCCGGCGAGGGATAGCGATGGCAGGCCCTACGAAGGCCGGTGAGCTGTGCCGCCCATGCCCTGCGCTGGCCGATGCATTCCCTCAGCGGGCAAACTCCAGCTTGCACACCAGACCCTCCGGCCGGAAGCGGCGGACCGCCTTGGTGGCGCTGGAGGAGATCAGCGTCGATCCAAAGCCGGAAATCTCCGGCTCTGCCTCGATGCGCGGGCCGCCATGCTCGCGCCACACCATGCGGAGCCTCGTCTTCGTCACCGTCCAGACGATGTCCACCTGACCCTCGCAGACCGACAGCGCGCCATACTTCGCGGCATTGGTGGCCAGTTCATGCAGCACGAGGCCCAACTGCGTTGCCAGTTCGGCACTCAGCAGCACGCCCGGCCCCTTGAGGCGGATGCGCTCGTGATAGTCATCGACCAGTGCGGCCACCTGATGGCGGATCACCGTCTCGAGCATTGCGCCGCTCCAGTCGGCCTCGGTCAGCAAGGTATGCGAAGCGGCAAGGCTTCGGATGCGGCCCTCAAAGGCTTCGACGAAGCTTTCGGTGCTGGGGCTGGACCGCAGCGTCTGCCGCGCCAGGGACTGGACCACCGCAAGCGTGTTCTTCACCCGGTGCGAAAGTTCGCGCAGCAGCATCGCCTGCCGCGTTTCCCAGTTCTTGCGTTCGGTGATGTCCTGGCCGATCCCCTGGGCGCAGATGGGTCGGCCCTGCTCGTCCTTGATCACATCACCTGCCAGCGCCGTCCAGATCTCCGCGCCATCGGTGCGGATGATCGGAAATTCGAGCGTGAAGGAACCACCTTTCAGCATGGCCTGGGCGAAGGCCTTGCGGGCCCGCCGCCGGTGGCCGGGCGGAATGCGTCGCGCCAGCACTTCGCGCGGGGGCTGGCCGTCGGCCGGATCGAGCCCATAGAGCGCGAACATCTCGGGTGACCAGTGAAGCTCGCGGCGGCGCAGATCGAAATGCCAGGCCGCCACATGGGCCGACTGGAACACCACCGAGCGCAACCGCGAGGCCTTGCGCAGTTCCGCCTCGATCCCGATCCCCGGCGATACATCGATGATGGCGCCGCGCAGGCTGGCCAGGCGGCCTGCGGCATCGAATTCCGCTGCGCCCCTGTCGAGCACCCAGACATGCTGGCCCGTCACGGCATTCTGCAGCCGGTACTCGGCCTCAAAGCATGGCGACTGCGGCGACAGGCCTTCCAGCGCCAGCACATACTGGGCGCGGTCCTCGGCACGGATCGCCTCGGGCCAGGCGGCAGTGGAACCCGCCGAAGGAAGGCCAAGCAGATCGGTGCAGTTGTCCGAGCGCATCATGAAGCAGGCCGCATAATCACTTGAATAGAACACGATGCGCGCGACACTGAGCGCCTGAAGCGCCCAGCCCGCGTCATGGTGAGGCGGGCCACGCCGCCCCGAACGCTTCGCCCGCCGGCCGCGCCGGTCAGACGCCTCCACTGACTGCCAATTGGGTTCACGCATAAGCACAATCCATGAAAGCGGCCGGGAAAGGGCGGACCTCCGCCCTCTCGACCACGCCCCGCCCTGTTGCTGATTCCGGCAAGCCGGCGTGATGCCATCGCGCCGGCGCCCGTTCTGATGTGTCTGCCTTGGTGGGAATGCGAAACGGCCGCGACTTGTTCCGCTGGCCTGCCACAGGGAGCCCCCACCCGCTGCGGGCCTCTTGCAGAAGGGCTGTCACACGCGTGGGGCGCCGTGCCCCTCAGCGGGCCAGCGTGGCATTGCCCGGCCCTGACCCAGCCGCCGATGCGGGCACCTGGTGCTGCGCGTGGCGCGGACGCTCACCCGGCCTGGCTGGAAGTTGCAACACACGGGCCCGCTGGCCCTCATTGAGCAGGACGAGCTTGATGATGCGGCCATCAGCCAGTTCGATCGCATCATGATGGGTATTGCGCACATCAAGATCGACCTCGCGGAAGCGGGCCAGCATGGCCGCGGCGGGATCACGGCCGAGCCACGCCCTGACATAATTCATGATGTGGCCCCAGTAACCATTGTAAAGCACTGGCTTCTCGAAGGCGAGTTCGGTACCAGGCCTCAGGCACACAGCCACGCCCGGCTCCGCTTCCGCGCAAAAGCCGCGCGTGGGCGTCAGGGGGAAGCTGCTCGTCACCAGCCTGTCGCCAAGTCTAGCGTCACGGCTGATCTGACTTTCCAGGCTGTAATCGCACATCGAAGCACCTCCGTGTATCAGGTGCCGTCCGCAGCAGAACCTGCCATTCACAGCCGGAAAACGCCACGCAGTCTTGAATGTTCCGGCGTGCGGCGGGCAGGTCTCATGCGCCATCGTGACGGGAGTTGATCTGCGGTGGCCTCACGATCTAATTCGACCGCTTCGCACAACCAGTTGAGGATTCGATGACCAGCCCTGTCCGTCTTGCCGGCGCCGCCCTGTTTGCCATGGCCCTCGCCGGAACCGCATTCGCCGCGGATTACGAAAACCCACCGGTGTTCAAGGCCTCTGACCTGCTCGGCGCCGATGCCGAGGGGCCTGGCTACAAGGTCGAGGAAACGGTCGGCAGTGATGGCTACCTGCGCATCTACAATGTCGAGACGCCCTGGGGCCGCGTCGAAGTACATGGCGACCAGATGATGAACATGCGCATCAAGGAAATCCATGCCCTCGACGCGATGGACAAGACCTCGCAGTCGCAGGCGTTCGGAGATGCGCTGCTGCGCGCGGGCCTGAAGCCCGTGGAGTTCGCGGGCAATCTCGTGACCCACCCGGTGGATACGGTGAAGAACACCGTCTCCGGCGTCGGCAAGCTGTTCGGCAGCATCGGCTCGGGCATCCGCAATGCCGGAAAGTCACAGGACAATGTGGCCGAAAGCGTCTCGGGCGCGGCCAAGCAGCGCCGCCTCATCGCCTATAACTATGGCATCGACCCCTATACCGACTTGCCGCCGCTGAAGGAAAAGCTCGACCAGATGTCGCGCGCGGCGGCAGCGGGCGGGCTTGCCGTCACCGGCGCCTTCATCCTGATTCCC
>JBIIGF010000369.1:0-3287 GCA_044236665.1 Aestuariivirga sp.
CCGCATCGCCGCACTGGCTTTCGGCCGCAGGCCTTGGCGACTCGCTCTGCCGCCCCACCGCTCAGGTTGAATGGTGGGCCTCGCACCGGCTGTTCGGCACTTTCTATTCGAGCGTGCCCTATACGCTGATCGGCGGTGATGAACCGGCGATGATCGAATCGGCTGCGGGCCTCAAGACCCATGACATCGCCGCCAATGGCCATCTGCACCGCGTGCTGACGCTGTGCGGGCTCGGCGTATGCTTCACCGGCGTGTCGCATCATGGCTCCATGGGCGAGCATCAGGTGTCGCACTGGATCGACATGTTCGCAGGCAGCAAGCACCCCGGCTCGACCCACGGCCAGCAGGTGGGCGTCGCCTCACTCGCCATTGCGAGGCTGCACCATGAATTGCTGGCACTCGACACGCCGCCGCTGATCAGGGCGACGCATATCGAGGAGAAGGACTTCATCGCCCGCTATGGCGAGGACATCGGCCGCATGTGCTACGCCGAGGCAAAGAAGAAATCCTTCGACCGCGCCGGCGCAGAGGCCTTCAACCGCAAGCTGGCGGAGATGTGGCCGCAACTGCGCGAGGAGCTTCGCCCCATGCTGATGGATCCGGCGAAGATGAAGGCCACCCTTCAGGCAGCAGGCGGCCCCACCACCGCGACCGAGCTGGGCCTTGACCGCAAGGTGTGGCGGGACGCGATGAAATTCGCCCGCGACGTGCGCAACCGCTGGTCCTTCCTGGACCTCGCGGATGATGCGGGCCTTCTCGACGAATTCCTCGACCGTGACGAACAATAGGACCGGCAGACAATGGCATCGGTAACGATCAAGAACGTCAAGAAGAACTACGGCAACCTCGAGGTCGTGCACGGCATCAATCTCGAGATCGAGGATGGCTCCTTCGTGGTGCTGCTGGGGCCTTCGGGCTGCGGCAAGTCCACCCTGCTGCGGATGATCGCGGGACTGGAGAGTGTCACGGCGGGCGACATCGAGATCGCCGGCAGGCGCGTCAACAATGTGCACCCGAAGGACCGGAACATCGCCATGGTGTTCCAGAACTACGCGCTCTACGCCCACATGAAGGTCAGGGACAACATGAGCTTCTCGCTGCAGCTTGCCAAGCGGCCGCAGTCCGAGATCGACGAGAAGGTGAAATGGGCTGCGAAGATCCTGAACCTCGAACCCTATCTCGACCGCTATCCCAAGGAGTTGTCCGGCGGCCAGCGCCAGCGCGTGGCCATGGGCCGCGCCATCGTGCGCAACCCCGCCGTCTTCCTGTTCGACGAGCCGCTCTCCAACCTCGACGCCAAGCTGCGCGTTCAGATGCGCACCGAGATCAAGGAACTGCATGAGCGGCTGAAGACCACCACAGTCTATGTGACGCATGACCAGATCGAAGCCATGACGATGGCCGACAAGATCGTCATCCTGCGCGATGGCTACATCGAGCAGGAAGGCTCGCCGCTCGAGGTGTATGACAAGCCCGCCAACCTGTTCGTGGCGGAATTCATCGGCTCACCGTCGATGAACCTGCTCAAGGGCGAAGTGACGGCCAACGGCGTGAAGGTCGCCGACGGTACGCTGCTGCCACTCCCCCCCAGCCACAACGCAAAGCTCGGCCAGAAGGTTGTCTATGGCATCCGGCCGGAGCATCTGGCCATCGGCCCAGGCGCGTCGGCCAAGGTCGTTGTGGTGGAACCGACCGGCCCAGAGATGCATATTTATGCCGACATGGGCGGTCAGGAAGTCTGCGCCATCACGCAGGAGCGCCTGACCCTCACGCGCGATGAGGCCATCCAGCTCAGCCCACGGCTCGACAAGGTGCACCTGTTCGATGCCGAGAGCGGAAAGGCGCTGGCGTGAGCACGGTCACGATTCTCGGCGCGGGCGTCATGGGCTCGGCCATGAGCCTGCCCGCATGTGACCGCGGCCATGCGGTGCGCCTCGTCGGCACCCATCTCGACCGCGACATCATTGACAGCGTGAAGGCCACAGGCCGCCACCCGAAGCTGAACGTGAAGCTGCCGGATGGCGTGACCGGCTACCACTGGGAGGATTTCGCCGCAGCGCTTGGCAGTGATACAGACCTCATCGTGCTGGGTGTCAGCTCAGCCGGCGTTCAATGGGCCATCGACCGGCTGTGCGAAACGCTGAAGGCGCCGGTCACCGTGGTGATGATCACCAAGGGCATGCATCCCGAGGAGACGAAGCTCACGGCCCTGCCGGATCATGTCGCCTCCGAAGTGAAGCGCCGCACCGGGCTTGACCTGCCCATTGCCGCCATCGGCGGGCCCTGCATCGCGGGCGAACTCGCGGTGCGCCGCCACACCGGCACCGTCATCACCGCGCATGATGCAAGCCTTGCGCAGCGGCTCTGCGCCATGCTGGAGACGGATTATTATCATCCGCGCACCTCTTGCGATGTGATCGGCGTCGAGATCTGCGCCGCCTTCAAGAACTTCTTCGCCATCAGCGTTGGCTGGGCGGCGGGCCATCTCGAGAAAATGGAGCCGACCGAGAACCGCGCCTTCAACCACAATGCCGCCGCCATCATCTTCGATCAGGCAATTCGCGAGCTGATGGTGCTGACCCGGGCACATGGCGGCACGGCGGACAGCGTGTGGGGCATGCCGGGTGCTGGCGATCTCTATGTGACCTGCCAGGCCGGCCGGAACTCGAGGCTCGGCAACAATCTGGGCCGCGGCCTCACCTATCAGCAGACCAAGGATGGCCCGATGAAGGGCGACACCATCGAAGGCGCGGAACTCGGTGTTACCGTAGCCGAGACGCTGCGGCGCATGATGCGCATGGGCACGCTCGAGGCGGCCACCCTTCCCCTCACCAACGCCCTGCTCGACGCGCTGACCAGGGATTCGCCGCTCGACATTCCCTGGTCAGCCCTTCACCGCCACAGCTGAGTCAGATCATGGATGAGGCCGATAGCCACGCCCTAGCCCAGGATGCCGGAACGGGCCTCGCCGCTTTACTGGCTCCCTTCGCGGCGATCAATCCGGAAGAGCAGCTCGCAACGCGTGCGGCGTGGCTCTACTTCGTCGCTGGCCTGACGCAGGCGCAGATTGGCAAGAAGCTCGGCATCAACCGTACCCGCGTCAACCGCCTGCTCGCGCAGGCGCGCGACCAGGGCCTCGTGCAGATCAACATCACCGGCCGCCTCGCCTCCTGTGTGGAACTCGAGGAGAAGCTGAAGCAGCAATACGGGCTTGATGACGCCACCGTGGTGCCGACCCCGCCCGACCAGGCGTTGATCCCGCAGGTGATCGCCACGGCGGCGGGCGC
>JBIIGF010000515.1:0-3277 GCA_044236665.1 Aestuariivirga sp.
TATCAGCGCGTGCATCGGCGATACCTCCTGGGCGATGTCGGGTATGAAGCCTGCCTTGTCGCAAAGTTCGGTGAGCTGGCGGTGGAAGTCCGTGCCGTCCTGACGCGGAAAGGTGACGAAGGCACTATCGCTGAGGTCCCCTAGCGCCAGCCGTGCCTGATTGGCGCGCGGATGGGTGCGCGGGAGAGCTGCGACGAACCGCTCCTCGAAGACCTGTGCGCCGGCGAAGCCGTCCGGAAGGCGCGCGGCGCGCCGCAGGCAGAGGTCGCAACTGCCTTCGCGCAGCGCCTCCACCTGACGTGCCGCGGCCATCTCGCGAAGCCGCAAGGCGATCCCCGGGCGGGAACGACGAAAGCCCTCGATGGCCGCGGGCATGAAGGCGTAGGCGCAGGATCCGGAGAAGCCGAGGGTCAGCGTGCCGGACTCACCGGCCGCCGCCTGGCGGGTGCGCTGCGAGGCCGCCTCCGCCATGGCCAGCATGCGTCGTCCGTCTTCGAGCAGGGTGATGCCGGCCTCGGTGACGACGACGTCACGACTGGTCCGCACGAGCAGCGCGACGCCGAGTTGGCGTTCCAGCCGCTGCAAGGCGCGGCTGAGCTGCGGCTGGCCCATGCCGAGACGCGTCGCGGCGCGGCCGAAGTGCCGTTCCTCGGCCAGGGTCACGAAGCGGAGGACGTCACGCAGCTCGAGCATTCATGCCTCCCTGGGCATCGATCATGACCCGATTATGCATTGGACAGCGGCGCCGCGCGCCCCCAGGCTAAACCGCAGCGGCTAACCCGGCATGAGACCCGGCCCGCCGCGAGGAGGAAGCCGATGCCAGCCCCATGCCGACGCGCGCTGCTGAGTGCCGCCGCTCTCCTGACGCTTGCCCAGCCAGCCCTGGCTCAGGGCGGCAGCTTTCCCTCTGCCCGTCCAGTGCGGCTGGTCGTGGGATCTGCGCCAGGGGGCGCCGCCGACATCATGGGCCGCGTGCTTGCCGAAGGGCTTGCTCCGGCCTTTCCGCGCGGCATCACGGTCGAAAACCGGACCGGCGCGGGTGGCAACTTGGCTGCTGAGGCCGTCGCGCGAGCCGCGCCTGACGGCTACACGCTCCTGCTTATCGACAATGCGATGATCGGCATCAACCCGGTCATGTTCCGGCAGATTTCCTTCGACCCTACCAACGACTTTACCCCGATCGCCCATGTCGGGGACTTTCCGTTCCTGTTCGTGGTGGAGCCATCCGTACCGGCGACCACTCTGAACGAGTTCGCCGCATGGGCCCGCGCACAGCGGGATCCGGTGCTATTCGCCAGCCCCAATCCTGGAAGTCCGCATCATCTCGGCATGGAGATGGTCGCGCAGCGCATGGGCTTCCGCGTTAGCCACGTGGGATTCCGTGGCGGTGCGCCGGCCGTTGCGGCGCTGCTTGGCGGACAAATGCGGGTCGGCTCCATCGGCCTGCCGCCGATCGTCGCGCTGTTGCGGGAAGGCCGGCTTCGGGCCATCGCCATCAGCGGACCTGGGCGTTCGGAACTGGCGCCGGATGTCCCCACGCTCGCGGAGGGTGGGCTGACCGGCCTGTCCCTCACCGTCTGGTACGGCATCGCCGGGCCGCGCGGCCTGCCGCCTGAGGTCGTTCGCCTCACCGCGGCTGCGCTGCAGGATGCGCTGGCACGGCCTGACGTCGCACAGCGGCTCTCCGCACAGGGTCTGACACCCCGCTTCATGCCACCCGAGGTCTTCGATCCGTTCATGACAGCCGAGCGCACCCGATGGGGCGACGCAGCGAGGGCAGCGAACGTGACTGTCGATTAGACCTCCCAGTTTCGCGCCATCGTAGCCTACATCCCAGGAGCCCGCCGCCTTGCTCGACAAGCGCCCAAACATCCTCTTCATCACCACCGACCAGCAGCGCGGCGACTGTCTCGGCGTCATGGGGCGGAAGGTGCACACGCCGCACATGGATCTGCTGGCGAGCGAAGGCGTGCTGTTCCGTAGCTGCATCACGCCGAACCTTGTGTGCCAGCCGACGCGGGCCTCGATCCTCACCGGCCTGCTGCCGAGAACTCATGGCGTCTGCGACAACGGCATCGACCTGCCGGAGGCGCCCGCGAAGCGCGGCTTCGCGGCGGAACTGGCGCGCGCGGGCTACGATACCGCGCTGATCGGCAAGGCGCATTTCGCGACCGCCCATACCTTCCAGCCGACCGGCACGCCGGAATGCCGCCAGTCCATGGATCGCTATGGCCAGAACTGGACCGGCCCCTATATGGGCTTTCAGCGCGTCGAACTGGTGGTCGAAGGCCATAATACCTTTCCGCCGATGGTGCCGCCCTTCGGCCAGTCCTACGAGGCCTGGTACCATGGCGACGGCTACGGCGAACTGAAGAACAGGCTCTATGCCACCAATGCCGGCCCGGACGTGAAGGGGGCCCCGCAGACCTGGCATTCCGCGCTGCCGCCAGCCTGGCACAATTCCAGCTGGATCGCCGATCGCAGCATCGCCTTCCTGAACGAGCGGCGCGACCGCCCCTTCTGCTTGTGGGCCTCCATTCCTGATCCGCACCACCCCTTCGACTGCCCAGTGCCCTGGAGCCTGCTGCACCGGCCGGAGGACGTGGACCTACCGCCACATCGGACGCTCGACCTCGACCACCGCCCGTGGTGGCACCGCGCGAGCCTCGAGGGTGTTCCGAACCTCGCCGACAAGGAACTGCGCGACTTCCGGGCGAAGCACAGCCGTACACCAGTGCTGAGCGATGCGCAGCTGCGCGAGGTGATCGCGAACTACTACGGCATGGTGTCCCTCGCCGACCACAACATCGGCCGCATCCTGACGGAATTGCAGCGGCTCGGCCTCGCGGAGAACACGCTGGTTGTGATCGGCTCCGACCATGGCGACTGGCTGGGCGACCACGGACTGCTGCTGAAGGGGCCGATGGCCTATGATGGGCTGCTCCGCGTCGTCGGCATCATGCGCGGCCCCGGCCTACCGCGTGGCATGGTCTGCGACGAGCCGGTCTCCTCGCTGGATTTCGGTGCGACCTTCCTCGATCAGGCAGGTGTCGAGCGGCCGGAGCACTGGCATGGCCGCAGCCTGCTGCCGGTGGCGCGTGGCGAGGAAAGGCGCGACTTTGCCTATTCCGAATGGGACCTCAGCGACAGCCGCTGCGGCGTCCCGCTTGAGCTTCGCACTGTGCGTACCGCGCGCGACAAGCTGACGATCGAGGCGATTACCGGTGCCGCAGAAATGTATGATCTGGCGAGCGATCCGCATGAGACGACGAATGTC
>JBIIGF010000371.1:0-3273 GCA_044236665.1 Aestuariivirga sp.
GCAGCGCATCTCGCTCGGCATGAAGCAGCTGGACAAGGATCCGTGGGAAGTCGTCACCGAGCGCTATCCGATCGGCGCCAAGGTGAAGGGCAAGGTCACCAACATCACCGACTACGGTGCGTTCGTGGAACTGGAAGATGGCATCGAAGGCCTGATCCACGTCTCCGAAATGAGCTGGACCAAGAAGAACGTGCACCCCGGCAAGATCCTCTCGACCTCGGAAGCGGTCGAAGTGCAGGTGCTCGATATCGACTCGGCCAAGCGCCGCATCTCGCTGGGCCTCAAGCAGACCCAGAAGAACCCGTGGGAAGCCTTCGCGGACAAGTATCCGTCTGGCACCGATGTGGAAGGCGAGATCAAGAACATCACCGAGTTCGGCCTGTTCATCGGCCTCGACGGCGATGTGGACGGCATGGTCCATCTCTCCGACATCGACTGGAAGCGCTCGGGCGAGGAAGCCATCAAGGACTTCAAGAAGGGCGACCGCGTCAAGGCGCGCGTCCTCGATGTGGACCGTGAGAAGGAGCGTATCTCGCTCGGCATCAAGCAGCTGGGTTCCGACCCGCTGGCCTCCGCCGCCGGCATCAAGAAGGGCGACACCGTCACCTGCGAAGTCCTCAAGGTCGAGGACAACGGCCTCGAGGTGAAGGTCGCCGGCACCGACATGACGGCCTACGTCAAGCGTGCCGACCTGGCGCGTGACCGCGCCGAACAGCGCCCCGAGCGTTTCGCGGTGGGCGAGAAGTTCGATGCCAAGGTCACCATCTTCGACCAGAAGGCCCGCAAGATGAACGTGTCCATCAAGGCCCTCGAAATCGCCGAGGAGAAGGAAGCCGTTGCGCAGTATGGTTCCTCCGACTCGGGCGCCTCGCTGGGCGACATCCTCGGCGCTGCCTTGAAGAAGCAGAAGTCGGAAGAATAAGAAACGCATATGTTTTGCAGGACGGCCGGGGAAACCCGGCCGTTTTGCTTTGTGACGTATCCTCTCCCGCTTGCGGGAGCGGGCAGCCATCAAACGAGCATTTCCATCTGAGTGCGACACGTCCTATATGAAGATTTTACACGCCCGATAACCCCAGGACCCGCTGATGATCTCCGAAGCCGAACTCATCGTTGACCGCCGCCGCCTGAAGCGCAGCCTGACGCTGTGGCGTGTACTGGCGATTCTGCTGGCCATTGCCGCCATTGCTGCCCTTTTCTGGTCGCAGGGCGGCAAGGGCTTCGAGAACCAGATCGCCCGTGTGCGCATCGATGGGCTGATCACCGGCGACCAGCGCACCCTCGACCTTTTGCGCAAGGTGGAGGAGTCCGACAAGGTGAAGGCTGTGCTGCTGCGCATCGACAGCCCCGGCGGAACCACCGCCGGTTCCGAAGCCGTCTATGATGCCGTTCGCAAGATCTCGGCGAAGAAGCCGGTCGTCGCCGTCATGGATACGGTGGCGGCATCCGGCGGCTACATCACGGCGCTGGCGGCAGACCGCATCGTGGCGCGCGGCAACACCATCACGGGGTCGATCGGCGTCATCTTCTCCATGCCGGAGTTTTCGAAGCTGCTCGACACGGTGGGTGTCAGGATGGAGGAACTGCGGTCGGGCGACATGAAGGCCGAGCCTTCCCCCTATAAGCCCATGTCAGAAGAGGTGCGCAGCGTGACGATGGCCATGGTGGATGACGGCTTCCAGTGGTTCATGGGCCTTGTCGCGGAACGCCGCCAGCTGCCCATGCCGCGCGTCCGGGAATTGTCCGACGGGCGGGTCTATACCGGCCGGCAGGCGCTGGCCGACAAGCTGATCGACGAACTCGGCGGGGAAGACAAGGCGGTGGCCTGGCTCGAGGCGGACCGCAGCATCACGCCCAAATTGCCGGTGGTGGACTGGAAACCGGCGCGGGCCACGGATGATTTCGGCCTGGGCTTCGCGGCCCTCGACATGGCGCTGGGGGCGATTGGCCTCGAAGGGCTCCGTCCGGCGGCCGAACGGGCACAGCTTGACGGGCTTCTCGCGCTTTGGCACCCTGCCCGGTAATCAGGGAAGCATCATGATCAAGTCAGAGCTCGTCCAGCAGATTGCCGAGAAGAACCCGCATCTCTATCACCGCGACATCGAGCGCATCGTGAACACGGTGCTCGATGAGATCATCAATGCGCTGAAGGATGGCGACAGGGTGGAGCTGCGCGGCTTCGGTGCCTTCTCGGCCAAGTCGCGCAATGCCCGCACCGGCCGGAACCCGCGCACCGGTGAATCGGTTGAGGTGGTTGCCAAGCGCGTTCCCTTCTTCAAGACGGGCAAGGAACTGCGCGAGCGCCTGAACGAGAAGGGCTGATGACCTTCAGGGATATGTTCAACTGGGCCATCGGCCTGCCGGTCGCGGCCGTGGGCATCGGCTTTGCCGTGGCCAACCGGGAATGGGTGACGGTCTCCTTCGACCCGATCAACCGCACCCACCCCTTCGCGACCATCAGCATGCCGCTGTGGGCGCTGCTGTTTTGCGGCGTGCTGCTCGGCATTTTCGTTGGCTGGTTCGTGGCCTGGCGCGGCAATGCCCGCTACCGCCGCGCCACCCGCGATGCCAAGATCGAACTTGTCCGTACCCAGCAGGCGCATGAGCGCGAGAAGCGCGAACTGCAGGCTGCCGCGGCATCGCACGCGCCCCGGCTGGAACACGACGCGTGAAGATCCTCTCCGCCGAAGACGTCGCACGGCTGGGCGGCTACCGTGACATCGTGGAGGCGCTGCGCGAAGGCTTCCGCGCCGGGATCGAGACGCCGGTTCGCCATCACCATGATGTATCCGCTGTGTCGACGCTGCTGCTCATGCCCGCCTGGTCGAAGGACTGGGCTGGTCTCAAGACCGTGATCTTCAAGACCGACAATGCCGCCCAGGGCCTGCCGACGATCCAGGCAAGTTACCTGCTGATCGACCAGAAGACCGGTGCCACCGTGGCGCTGATGGATGGCGGCGAGATCACCCGCCGCCGCACCGCTGCAGCCTCCGCGCTTGCTGCCGATTACCTGGCGCGCCAGGATTCGCAGGTGATGGCGTTGGTCGGTGCCGGGGCGCTCGGCCCGCATTTCGTCAGGGCCCATGCGGCGGTGCGCCCGGTGAAACGCGTGTTCATCTACAACCGCTCCATCGCCAAGTCGGAAAGCCTCGCCGCCGAACTGGCCCATGATGGTTTCGAGACCCATTCCGTGACCGATCTCGAGCACGCGGTGCGCCAGTCCGACATTGTCAGCTGTGTCACCACCTCCACCGCCCCCATCGTCAAGGGGGC
>JBIIGF010000372.1:0-3272 GCA_044236665.1 Aestuariivirga sp.
AGACCGACCTTGCGCTGATCAAGATCAAGGGCGATGGCAAGTCGTTCGACTTCGTGTCCTTCGCCGAGGATGAACCGCGCGTCGGTGACTATGTCATGGCGGTCGGCAATCCCTTCGGGCTTGGCGGATCGGTGACGACCGGCATCATCTCGGCGCGCGGCCGCGACATCGGCGCTGGCCCCTATGACGACTTCCTGCAGATCGACGCCGCCATCAACCATGGCAATTCCGGCGGCCCCGCCTTCAACCTCGAAGGCGAGGTGGTTGGCATCAACACCGCGATCTACTCGCCCTCGGGCGGGTCCGTCGGCATCGGTTTCGCGATCCCCGCCTCCTCGGCGGAAAGCGTGATCAACAGCCTCAAGGAGAACGGCAAGGTGACGCGTGGCTGGCTTGGCGTGCAGATCCAGCCGGTGACGGAGGACATCGCCGAAAGCCTCGGGCTCGAGAAGGCCAAGGGCGCCATCGTCGCCGATGTGACGGAAGACTCGCCCGCGCTCGCCGCCGGTATCCAGCAGGGTGACACGATCCTGACCTTCGACGGCAAGGACATCTCCGACTCGCGTGACCTGTCGCGCAAGGTGGCCCAGGTTAAGCCTGGCGCGGAGGTTCCCGTCACCGTCGTCCGCGATGGCAAGACGATGGATATCTCGGTGAAGATCGGCACCATGCCGAGCGATCCGAAGATGGCCTCCAAGGACGGCGGCAAGGACCAGGAGAAGAGTGTCTCGCTCGCTGACCTCGGCATCAAGGTTGCTCCGGCGCAGGATGGCCCCGGTGTCATGGTCACCGAGGTGATGCCCGGCAGTGCTGCCGCCGAGCGTGGCCTGAAGGCTGGCGACACCATCCTTGAAGTGGCGGGTGCCGAGGTGAATGCCCCCTCGGATGTGCGCGCCGCGCTCAAGGACAACGAAAAGAAGCGCGTGCTGATGCTGGTCAAGACCGAAGACGGCCAGCGCTTCGTGGCCCTGCCCAAGTCCAAGGGCTGAGGCTGAGCAAAGAGGGCCCGCGGGACAACGCCCCAACCCCCCGCTCCAACGTCGCGCGTGCCCCTTCGGCGCGGAGGCTGGATATCCCCAACGGGAGCCAGCCTCCGCGCTTCCCCCTTTTCACAGGAGATGGAACATGCAAGTTAGTGAGGATGAAACTCACGTCTGGACAGCGAAGTCGACCCGTCAGCCCATGCGCATTCTGGTGATCGAAGACGACCGCGAGGCCGCAAGCTGGCTGGTCAAGGGCCTGACCGAAGCGGGCCATGTGGCCGACCATGCCGCGGATGGCGAAGAGGGCTTGGGCCTTGCGCTCGAGGGCGTTCACGATGTGCTGATCGTCGACCGCATGCTGCCCAAGATCGACGGCCTGACCATCATCCGCAAGCTGCGGGAGAACAACATCAAGGCGCCGGTGCTGATCCTGTCGGCGCTGGCCGACGTCGATGAGCGGGTGAAGGGCCTGCGGGCCGGTGGCGATGATTACCTCGGCAAGCCCTATGCCTTCGCCGAGCTTCTGGCACGCATCGAAAACCTCGGCCACCGCGCCACCCAGGCCCCGCTCGAGACCAAGCTCAAGGCCTGCGACCTCGAGATCGACCTCCTGACGCGCAACGTGACGCGTGGCGGCAAGCCCATCCTGCTGCAACCGCGCGAGTTCAAGCTGCTTGAATATCTGGTGCGCAACGCCGGCCATATCGTGACCCGCACCATGCTGCTCGAAAACGTGTGGGACTATCACTTCGATCCGCAGACCAACGTGATCGACGTTCACATCTCGAGGCTCCGCGCCAAGATCGACAAGGGCTATGACGAGCCTATCCTGCAGACCGTACGCGGTGCCGGCTACATGATCCGTGACACGTGAACATCAGCTTCCGTCTCCTCCACACCTCGACGTTCCGCCTCGCGGCGCTCTACCTCGTGCTGTTCGTCATCTCGGTGGGGGCGTTGCTGGGTTATGTTTACTGGAACACCGCGGTGCTGCTGGAGCGCCAGACGGAGGAGACGATCCGCGCCGAAGTCAACGCGCTGGCCGACCAGTACCGGCTGCGTGGCGTGCGCGGCATCATCGATACCATCCAGCGGCGCAGCGATGACGACAACGGCGCGGTCTATCTGCTGGTCAATTCGGCGGGTGAGCGCGTTGCCGGCAATCTGACGGCGCTTCCCACCCGGCCAGAGGGCGAGGACGCGAGCTGGATGGAATTCCCGCTCGACGTCCAGAAGGCGACGGGCCGCGAAAGCCACATGGCCCGGGCCTTCTACATCAAGCTCTCGGGCGGCTTCGAACTCGTGGTCGGCCGCGATGTGGAGGCACTCCGGCAATTCGCGGCGATCATCCGCCAGACCATCTATTACGCACTCGCCATCGCACTGGTGCTGGGGCTCGGCGGCGGCCTGCTGATGAGCCGCAATTTCCTCAAGCGCGTCGAGACCATTACCGAGGCAAGCCGCACCATCATGGCTGGCAACATGTCGGGCCGCATGCCCGTCACCGGCCTCAATGATGAACTCGACAGGCTGGCGCTTGCGTTGAACGAAATGCTCGACCAGATCGAGAGCCTGATGGCGGCGATGAAGGAAGTGTCCAGCAATGTGGCGCATGACCTGAAGACGCCGCTCACCCGCATCAAGGCGCGGGTGGAGGCGGCCTTGCGCGCGGGCTCCGAAGACGAATACCGTGAAGCGCTCGAAAACACGGTGAGCGAATCAGACCGCCTGCTCGAAACCTTCAACGCGCTGCTCTCGATTGCCCGGGCCGAGGCCGGCCAATCGCGCAGCGGGCTGGCACCCATCGACGCCGGCCCG
Source organism: Aestuariivirga sp. (assembly GCA_044236665.1). GTDB lineage: Bacteria > Pseudomonadota > Alphaproteobacteria > Rhizobiales > Aestuariivirgaceae > Aestuariivirga. The sequence goes on from JBIIGF010000372.1 coordinate 2,802, forward strand.
CTCATCGCCGATATCGTGGACCTCTATGAGCCGATGGCGGAGGAAGAGGGTGGCACGCTGACCAGCGTGACCTCGCCCGGCCTTATGGTGCTGGCCGACCGGCAGCTTCTGGCACAGGCCCTCACCAATCTCATCGACAATGCCCTGAAATACGGCGCGCGGCCCGGCGAAACACCCGAAATCACCGTGACCGGCGTGATCGAGGGCGACAAGGTTGTGATCGCGGTGGCCGACCATGGCGATGGCATCCCGCCTGAGGACCGCGGCCGCGTGACCGAGCGTTTCGTCCGCCTCGACCAGAGCCGCTCGAAACCCGGCAACGGCCTGGGGCTGAGCCTCGTCTCCGGGGTGATGAAACTCCACAAGGGCACGCTGCTCCTCGAAGACAACCACCCCGGCCTGCTGGCCAAGCTGGTGCTGCCGCTGCAAACGGCGGGGTAAGTCTGTCATCCTTCTCTGCACGGAGGAATT
>JBIIGF010000373.1:0-3269 GCA_044236665.1 Aestuariivirga sp.
GCTTGAATTGAACGATCTCCACCGGTGCCTGAAGATCATCGAGGGCTACAACATCTACCGGCATGGCCTTGATGCGCCACTGCTGCTCGAGCAGGGCCTGATCCAGAGGCTCTGGTCCGCCGCCGCTGACCGCGCCGCCTATGATCCGGTGAGGCTCGAGGGTCTGGTCCGCCTGCTGGCCGCGGCCCCGCCTGATGTGATCGTCTGGGTGAGAACGGCGCCGGAGTCCGCCGCGGCGCGCATTCTTACGCGACCCCACGGCAACAGCCGGTATGAAAGGATGGAGGAGAGGGATATGGTCAAGCGGCTGGGCTCGGCAGACCGGCTCTATGAAAACCTGATCGGGCTCTATCGGCGCCATTCCTCCGCGGCGATCCTTGAGCTATCTGGCGAAGATCCGGTGAGTGGCAATGTGGCGCGTGTTGCCGCCTTCGTGAAGGCCCAGCTTCCGCGCCTTGAGGTCAGTGACCCATGACAGAAATCTCCGCCGCCGATCTCGCCCTGTCCGTCAAGTTCAACCGTCCCGTCCGCAACGGGCCGCTGACGCTGTTCGCGGTGATGCGGAACGAGATGTATTTCCTGCCGGCCTTCCTTGAACATTACCGCAAGCTCGGCATCGAGCAGTTCGTCATCGTCGATGATGCGTCGGATGACGGCACGGGAGACTATCTGGCGCGCCAGCCGGATTGCTGTTCCGGCAGCACCCACATCCGCTTCGGGCAGCATGTCGCCATCAGCGATCCCTCGCATGGCGGCCTCTCTGGCCGGGCGGGGCCGATCCTCAAGCGTGTTGTGCCCGATCATTATCTGCGCGGCCAGCATGTGGTGATTGCCGATGCCGATGAGTTCCTGCTCTTGCCGGAGGCCTTTCCGCATCTCTCCGATGTTGTGCGGTTGATGACGGCGCGCGGCTGGAAATCGGTGGCGGCCTCGCTGATTGATTTCTATCCGGCAACCCTTGCGGAACTTGAAGATCCCACGCCACCTGTCGATGCTGCTCAACTGTTCGCGCGCTTCGGCCTGTTCGATGCCGTACCCTTCATGACCCTCGCGCCCGGGCGGCAACCGCAGAAGACAGGCCAGACGGCGTCCGAACGCCTGTTCCGGCTGTGCGGCATCCGAAGTGTGCCACCCGCCTTCGACTGGCTGCCGCGCTGGCTGACCGGCCGGTTGCCATTCGGGCCGCCGGGCGCGGCATGGTTCAAGACCCCTGTCATCCATTACGACGGGGCCACATTCATGGTCGCCTCGCATGCCGCCAATGTGCCGCCGCCGCCGGGCATCATGCTGGCGATGGCCCATTTCAAGTTCAACGGCGATACCTACCGCAAGATCCAGAGCGCTATCCGCCTCAAGAGCCACGCCCGCAAGGGCCAGAAATACGCTCATTATGAAGACATGCTGAGCCGGATGCAGGACCGGACGCTCGGCTTCCTCTGCAAGGAATCGGCGCGCTATGAATCTCCGGCGCAACTCATGGCCACTGGGCTGATGAAGCTCCCGGAATGAAACTTGGCCTTTGCTTGTACCGGCCCGCCTGATGATGCATTTGGGCGGCAAGGTGCTAAAATGAAACTCATGTGTCCGGATGCCAGAGCCGGTTCACAATCGGGAATGCCGTCATGACTGACAAGTCCTCCGCTGCCGACTATCTGCCGAAAGCATCCACCCCGACGCGCATCGCCAAGAAGCTGGGGTTGACGGACGCACGCGCCTCGCTGTTGCGCCGGGAACTGGCAAGGCGGCTTCCGGGCGTCGAAATCGGCACGGACACGGTGAAGCGCCTGGCCGTGTTTCCGCGCCTGGGCGTTGTCTACAACCGTATCCAGAAGAATGCCAATACCACGACCATGCTGCTTCTGGACGCGCTGGAGACCGGCAGGCTCAGGACAATTCCGGAATCGAAGGGGCAGCACTGGCTGTTCTACCGGGCCTGGCTCACGGGCCGGTTTTCGCTCGCCGATGCCCGCTACCTCGTTGTGGTCCGTTCGCCCTATTCGAGGGCGCTTTCTTCCTTCCTGTTCAAGTTCGGCTACTGGCAGGAGGTGGCGATGGCGAAATACGGGCGCGAGTTCGAGATCACGCCCGCGGGCTTTCTTGACTTTCTCACGTGGCTGAAGGACGGGGCGCTGTCGAGAGACCTGCACTGGGACCTCCAGATCAATTCCCTCGCGCTTCCGGTTGATGTGTTCACCGACATCATCCACGCCGAACACTACGAAGCCGAGATGCGCAGCTTCCTCAGCCGGACAAGGCTTGGCCCGGCGGGAGCCACCGCCGCCATCGACTTCGAGGAATTGCGCAAGGCCGGCTCGCCGCACGCCACCCGCGCGCAGGACAAGCGCGACAACTTCTTCACGCCCGCAACGCGCCAGCTGGTCAATGAGATATTCGCCGCCGACTTCGACGCCTTCGGCTATGCGCGTGATTGAGTGAGCCGCCGCGTCAGTCGGCCTTGAGGCGGCGGACGATCTCATCTGCCACAAGCGCAGCGCCGCTCACCGACATATGGTGCTCATCGAAGAACAGGGCCTTTCCGTTCATGATGGCGGCACAGGACTGTGCCGGGCAGAACAGGCTGGCAGGGTCGACCACCAGAACCATGCCAGCCTTGCTGGCATAGCGGGCGGCCAGTTCCTGCTGCAGGGCGGCAAGCTTCGCCGCCCAGCCCGGCCTGTCCATCGCCGCGATGAAGTCGAGATCGCGAGGCTGCTTCAGGTCCCTGATGTAATACTGGATGTGCCGGGGAAGGCGCGGCGCCTGGAGCACGACCACCACCCGCTTGCCCGCCGCCACAAGCCTGTCGATCGTATCGAACAGCGACTGGAGTGCGGCCTCGCGCTTGGCCGGTTCATTCTGGCCGTCATCGGCGATCTCCGGCGCGAGGGAGGTCATGGAGTAGGCGAGTACGACGGCCTCCACATCGGCATCCTGCGCGAGATGATCGACGGTCTCGCTTGTCCAGCGTGAACACGCCGCACGGTCCGGGTCGGTGCGGCCATAGAGCGGCGGACATGCGCTATAGGTGAATTGTGCCACGCCCACATCATCGGCGCGCAACGCTTCGCCCAGCGCATAGGCGAGTTCCACCCCGTGGCTGTTGCCAAGTACTGCCACGCGGGCGGGCTTCGCGTTGAACACGCAAGCCTCCGCGGGTGAACGGGAGTCCCCCTGCCGCACATGGCATCGCTCACGCAAGGGGCTCGCTTGCGCCGTCTGGTCAACCTGCTTCTGGAGCGGTGACAGGAACGCATCCGGCGCGCGGGCCA
>JBIIGF010000374.1:0-3256 GCA_044236665.1 Aestuariivirga sp.
TGACGGCTTCCGAGGTCGCGACATTGCCCGCCACGATCTGCACCTTGTTGGACAGCTTCTTGATGCGCGTCACCTGGTTGATGACATTGTCAGAATGGCCATGCGCCGTATCGACGACAAGCAGGTCGGCGCCCGCATCGATCAGCATTTCGGCGCGCTCATAACCTGCATCACCCGTGCCGGTGGCGGCGCCCACCAGCAGGCGCTCCTGCTCGTCCTTGGCGGCGAGCGGGTGGTCGGCCGCCTTCTCCATGTCGTTCACGGTGATGAGGCCCACGCATTTGTAGTCGTCATCGACCACGATCAGCTTTTCAATACGGTATCTATGAAGAAGACGCTTGGCCTCGCTGCGGTCCACACCGGCCTTGACGGTCACGAGGTTCTCCCGCGTCATCAGGTCCGCCACCTTCATGTTGAGGTCGGTGGCGAAGCGCACATCACGGTTGGTGATGATGCCGGCGAGGCGGCCTGACGAATCGACCACCGGAATCCCAGAGATTCGGTGCTTGTCCTTGAGGCTCAGCACATCGCCCAGCGTGGCGTCGGGCGCGATGGTGATGGGATTCACCACCATGCCGGATTCGAAGCGCTTCACCTGCCGCACATGCTCGGCCTGCTCGCCGGGCTCGAGGTTCTTGTGGATGATGCCGAGGCCCCCGGCCTGCGCCATGGCGATGGCGAGGCGGGCTTCCGTCACCGTGTCCATGGCGGCGGAAATGATGGGAATCGAGAGCTTGAGCGTCCGCGTCAGCCGGGTTGCCGTCTTCACCTGCGCCGGCAGCACGGAAGACGCGCCCGGCTTCATCAGCACGTCGTCAAAGGTGAGGTATTCAGGGATCTGGCGCGGCATATGCCAACCTCTCGGTATAAGTGGACTGCGGTCGAGGAATGGCGGACGTCCTTAACATTGCCGCGACAGCGGGGGCAAGCGGGTAAATCCCCGCGGCTTGCAATCGGCCCGCGTTACGGACTATCTCAGGTGCCATGATTTCCCAGCGCGCCCGATATGCCTTCAAGGCCGTCGTCGCCCTCGCCCGGGCGAAGCCGGGCGAAGGGCTGCAGATTCGCCAGCTGTGCGAGCAGGAAAAGCTGCCGCGCAAGTTTCTGGAACAGATCCTGCTGACCCTGAAGGCCGCCGGCTACATCAGCAGCCGCCGCGGCCGCGATGGCGGCTATGAACTGCTGAAACCGGCGGAGAAGATCTTCATCGGCCCCATGCTGCGCTCGGTCGACGGGCCGATGGCACCGCTCCCCTGCCTGTCGCGCACCGCTTACCGCCGCTGCGACGACTGCCGGGACGAGGCCTGCTGCGAAGTGCGCATCGCCTTCGCCAAGGCCTACGACGATTATCTGGCGACCCTTGAAAGCCTGTCCCTCGCGGATGTCATGCGCCAGTCCGATGTGGCCGGCCCGTCAGGCTCCTCCGCTCACGGGGTTCTGTCAGGCAGTGAAGGCAGCTGACCCAAGCCACAGCGAGAGAAGCCCTAACCAGCAGGCACAGGCGCGATGCACCATCCGTCCCCGCGCGAAACCGGCGCCTGCCATACGGTTGCCGATGGCCGCCCACACAGCCGAAACGGCGATCAAGATTGCGAAAAACGCGGCGGCTGCGCTGACGATGTCCGGTTGCGAGGGGAGCAGCACCAGCCCGATCACCAGCCCCTTGGGGTTGAGCAGCGTGGTAACGAAGAGCTTGCGGGCTCCCTGTCCACCCGTCGCCATGGCTCGGCCCAGGGGCAGGTTCCATAGCCTCAGCGCCAGAATGGCAACCCAGGCTGCGGCCACCAGCGTGATGGCAATCCGCAACTGCCCGTGTGGGTCAAGCAGGCTTTCACCGGCAAGCGCCAGCGGAATCGTGACGATCCCGTAAGCGGCCACTTCCACGGGGGCAAGACGCAGAGCGCGGGCCCAGCCGCGTTCGGCTCCGGCCAGCGCCATCAAGGTGTTGGTGGGCCCTGGCGTCAGCAGGAGGACGGCAAGGCTCAGGCAGAACTGAACGGTCGGCATCGGGATCCTTCCCTGTCGGAGCCGCTCACTTGCCGCGAAGCCTGTCCTCCGCTCCATGATCGAGATCAATCTCCGGTAATCGACGGAGAGCAGGCCGGCGTGGCGAGATGGTGTCCGCCAGCAGCATGAGCGCCGGGAAGGCGAGGAACCATGCCAGCCCGATGCCGAAGAGTGAGGCGGCGGCGGACTCGCCCAGCGTCGCTGCCCCCATCTTCGCACCGGTCCAATAGGCGAGCGGCCCGAATACCGCGCCGAACACCATCTGCACAAAACCGCGGCCCTGGAGCCAGGTCAGGCTGCCGGTCGGGATGGTGGCGAAGCCCAGCCACAGCGCCCAGATCCAGACGGGCGGCAGGATCTGCCCCGGTGCCATGCCGGCATAGCGGATGAGACCGGCCCCCATGAGGCCTGTCTCCAGCAGAATGCCGAACAGCAGGATGGCGGCGATCAGCTTCGCCTCCTGCCAGGCGACATGGCGGTTGAGCAGCAGGTGGAGCCCGGCAATCGCCACGGCCGGGAGCGAGCCCAGCCATTGCCAGCCGTTGGCCCCGCCCCACACGGCGGCAAACCAGGCAAAATCAAAGGCGATGAACTGGAACAGGGCGAGAAGGGCTGTCATGCGGTCTGCCGCGGCACTTTCTGCGTATAGGGGGTATACGCTGTCAAAACAGGGAAATCAGGAATGATCGAACACTCTGTCTCTACGTCCGCGCGGCGGCGGTGGTTCTCTTTCTGGGCCGGTGTCCTGGTCCTCGGCCTGATGGCCGTGACGCCGCCCGCTGTCGCCTCAACCGATGGCCAGGCTCTGGCCGGCCAGCAACTCAAGAGTTTCATCAGCGGCAAGCGCATCTACCTTGCCGTGCCCTTCGGCGGCGAAATCCCCCTCACCTACCGCGCCAATGGCGTGGTGGATGGCTCGGGTGAGGCGGCAGGGCTCGGCAAATACATGACGCCCACCGACAAGGGCCGCTGGTGGGTGTCCGGCAGCAAGCTCTGCCAGCAGTGGAAGGAATGGTACAAGGGCCGGACCTTCTGCTTCACGGTGGCGAAGCTCTCCCAGAACAGCATCCGCTGGGTGCGTGACGATGGCAAGAGCGGCGTCGCCCGCGTCCGCTGACGCCGGTTGGCGAAGGTTTACTGAGCAATGGCGGCCGGGGACGGCGCTCCCCGGAAGCCCATGGCCAGCACGAAAAGCTCCGCCGAGTCGTCGCGGCTGGCCATCGGCTTCACGTGGCGCACGCTGGTGAAG
>JBIIGF010000375.1:0-3251 GCA_044236665.1 Aestuariivirga sp.
GGCTGCGACAGCATTTTCTTGAGATACGCCATGTTGTCCGCCACCTGTTCGGGTGGAAGGTTTTCGCTGGCAATCTTGCTGGCTTCCTCGAAGCGGCCTTGCAGGCCAACCACCAGTGCGAGATTCTGCCGGATACGTGGCTCGCTGCCCGAGCGCGGCAGGGCATCAGCCTGACGAAGCGTTGCCTCGGCCTGCTGGAGGTTTCCCTCCAGCGCATATGACATGCCGAGGTTGTTGAGAACGCTCAGGTTCTGAGGGTCGCCGGCCAGCACCTTCTCATATTGGGCGCGGGCTTTCTGGTAGAGGCCCTGTTCATCATAGGCGGTGCCGAGCGCGGAGGAGACGCGCCAGTCGGCATCACCGCCCGCTGCGGCGCGTTCCAGCACTGGCACGGCTTCCGCTGCATGACCGGCGGCGGCCAGCTTGCGGCCATAGAGACTCAGCAGCTTTGTATTCTGGGGGTTGAGGCTCACCAGCCGCTTGTAGACGCCCAGTTGCTCATTGACCTGGCCGATCGATTCAAGGCCGTTGGCATAGGCAAGGCCCTTGTTCACGTCGCTGGGGTCGGCCTGCCATTTGCGGCCGAGTTCGGCCAGCGCCTCAAGCGAAACCGGCGCGGTTGACGCGGTGGCGATATCTTTTGTGCTGCCGAGCTGGCCATTGGTCTTGCTGCAGCCGGTCAGCAAGGCCGCCGATGCCAGCGCAAACAGAATGGCGATGTGGCGTCCGGCGCGCGGCATTTCTCAACTCCAGTCATCCGTCAGCCGCCGAATTTGCGCCAGAACGGTCAATAATTGATTAACCATAATCGGCTTTCACGCTAAGCCGGGTCGAAACTCCGGAGTGTGCCATGGCCGATCTTGAAAACCTGCTGATTGCCTCTTCACGCAAGGCAGTTCCCATCACCGTGATATCGGATGAGCAGTGGGAACAGCACCGCCGCCGGGCGCCCGCCAGCCTGAAGGCCTGGGCCGCCGCAAATGGCTTCAGGGCCCAGCCGGGAAAGGTACTCCTCGTACCGGGGCAGGGCGGCGCGCTGCAAGAGGTGCTGGTTGGCGCGGTGCGCGATGACGACGGATTCGCACTGGCCAAGCTTGCGCGTAGCTTGCCGGACGGTGACTATGCAGTGGGTGGCGATGTTGAACGCCCCGAGCTTCTGGCGCTTGGCTGGTGCCTCGAAGCCTATGGCTTCACCCGTTACGGCAAGCCCGCCGGCGGTACGGCCCGTCTGGTGTGTCCGAAGGGTGTTGATCGCGCAGGCGTGCTGCGTGCTGCCGCGGCCTCATATCTGGTGCGCGATCTCATCAACACGCCCGCCTCCGACATGGGGCCGGATGAACTGGAAGCCGCCGCGCGGGCGGTGGCCAAGGCAGGCAAGGCGACGTTCTCGGTCGTGACGGGCAAGGCGCTGGAGAAGGGTTTCCCGATGATCCATGCGGTGGGCCAGGCCAGCCCGCGGGCGCCGCGCCTCATCGACTTCACCTGGGGGCCGGCGCGCGCGCCCAGGGTCACGCTGGTGGGCAAGGGCGTGTGCTTCGATACCGGCGGCCTCGACATCAAGCCCGCTTCCGGCATGGCGCTGATGAAGAAGGACATGGGTGGCGCTGCCAATGTGCTGGGCCTTGCGCAGATGATCATGGCGGCGAAGCTGAAGGTCAGGCTGCGTGTACTCATTCCGGCGGTGGAGAACGCCATCGCGGGCAATGCCTTCCGCCCGGGGGATGTGCTCAGAAGCCGCAAGGGGCTTACCATCGAGATTGGCAATACCGATGCGGAAGGCCGCCTCGTGCTCGGAGATGCGTTGGCGCTGGCGGATGAGGAATCGCCCGACCTGCTGATCGACATGGCGACGTTGACAGGGGCTGCCCGCGTGGCTGTCGGCCCGGACCTTCCCCCCTTCTTCACTGATGATGATGAACTGGCCGAAGCCATTGCAAGGGCTGGCATGGTCGAGAATGATCCGGTGTGGCGGCTGCCCTTGTGGCGGCCCTATGTTCGCCTGTTCGAATCCGCCGTGGCGGACATGAATAATTCGGGCGATTCCGGTTTTGCAGGCTCCATCACAGCCGCACTGTTCCTGCGCCGCTTCGTCGCCAAGGCACGGGCCTATGCTCATTTCGATGTATTCGGCTGGACGCCCGCACCGCGCCCCGGGCGTCCGAAGGGCGGTGAGGCGCAAGCCATGCGGGCGCTCTTCACGGTAATCCAGCAGCGCTACGCCTGAGTTGCGCGCAGTGGCGTTACCGGCAAATATGAAGCGTATCCGAAACCATAAGCATGTCTGGCGTAAAGTGCTTTCATGTCCTTAGCCTTGACGACAGCTCAGGCCCTGAATCTCTGGCACAGTGTGGGGCTGGCCATGGTGAAGGATGGCGAGCCGGATCTCTCGGTCCGGCAGATGTCGGTTCTCCTGACCATCTATCTGGAAGCGCCGCCGCACACGGTGCGCGATCTGGCCGCCAAGCTCGGTGTCACCAAGCCGGTCATCACCCGCGCGCTCGACACGATGGGCAAACTCGATCTCGTGAACCGCAGGCGGGATGAGAAGGACAGGCGCAACGTGCTTGTGCAGCGAACGGTGAAGGGTGCGCTTTATCTTGAACGCCTCGCCGATACGATCAGCACTGTCTCCGCGAGGCTCACATGATAAGACTTGACCCGCGCCTGAATGCCTACCGCCCGGATCTCGCCGACGTGGCACTCGAAGGCCTGATCGAGGCTGGCCGCTTCGTTGCGCCGCAACTGATGCAAGTCGTTGACCCTGTCATTTCAGTCCACAAGTCTCCGCGTGCTGATGCCATGCAGCTGACACAGGCGCTGATGGGGGAAATGGTGAAGCTCTTCCACGCCGAAGACGGCTGGGCCTTTGTGCAACTCATGCGCGATGGCTATGTGGGTTACGTCAACGGCCGCGCCTTGTCTGCGAAGGTCGCTGAACCAACCCATCGCGTCGCGGTTCCCTCGACCTTTCTCTATCCAGATGCCAGCCTCAAGACCCAGCCCGCAGTGCTGGTCACGCTCAATGCGGCACTCAGCGTGGTGGAAGAGAGCGGCGTATATTCATGCCTGTCCACCGGCCGTTTCGTGTTCACAGCGCATCTGAAGCCGATTGGCACGGTCGAGCAGGATTTCGTGGGCGTGGCCGAGATGTTCCGGCACGTGCCCTATTACTGGGGCGGCAAATCTGCGCTCGGCCTTGATTGCTCCGGCCTCGTGCAGGTCGCGCTTGAAGCCTGTGGCGTTGCAGCGCT
>JBIIGF010000376.1:0-3224 GCA_044236665.1 Aestuariivirga sp.
GTCGGGGTTGGTCACCAGTTCGGAAAGCGGTGCGAGATAGGTGCGGATCGGGAAGACGATGGCGTTGGAGCGCGGCAGTCGATGCAGCGGCTGCAGTTCAACACGCAGGTGCACCGTCTCGCCAGCGTTATCGGGCGTCACCATTGTGCGGTTGGGGCCCCAGTCAGGCAGCGTCTCGGCGGAGGTCTCGAGGCGGGGGAACACCGTCGTCGTCCAGTTCAGGCGGCGCACCGGATGGTTGGTGCGCAGCCTGAGCATAAATTTCAACGCCTTGTCGAACACGCCGAGTTCATGCGCCAGCGGCACGGGACCATGGAACTCATGCCAGCTCATGCCGAGGTCGAAGCGGATCGAATAGTCGGCGCGCTCGGTGGTCATGCCGGCGCCGATGTAGAGCGTCTGGTCGCGCTCCTCGAGCAGCACCCAGTCGCCCTGGGCCTGGCGCGAGATGTATTCGAAGGGCTCCATCGGCAACGAGGCGGGATCGCCGAAGGTGAAGCTGTCCTCGAGGCCAAGAAGGCGATTGACCCAGGTCCAGCGCGCGCCCTGCTTCCTGAGCTCGAAGGCCTGCGGGAAGTCGCGCGCATAGGACTCCATGATGAGCTCCAGCACGTCCCACTGCGCCTGCATCATGTGCGGCAGAGAGACATAGTGCACGCCCGGCTGGGCGGCTAGCGCGCGTGCCCGGTCGCCGCATTCGGCGACATAGTGCTCGTCAATGTCGAAGGCATTGGCAAAGACGCCCTGTCCGGTGCGCACATGCGGCTCGAGGTTGACCGAATACATGTAGGAGTCATCGGGGAACGGAAACGGGAAACGCGCCAGCGCTTCGGGCGAGTTGGAGAAGCGGTAAGGGGCTATGAAGGATTCGTTCGTCTTGACGTGAAGCTGCATGGGCTTGGGTCCTGTTCAGAGGTCGACGATGAGCGTGCCGCCGTCGGCGCGCGAGATGCAGGGCATGAAATGGCTGTTGCAGGCCTTGGCCTCGTCGCTCAGCCATACGTCATGGTGTTCGAGCGCGGTGTCGCATTTCAGCACGCGGGTTTCGCACTGCCCGCAGGCGCCACCGCGGCAGAGATAGGGAATGGCGATGCCATTTGCCTCCAGCACCTCGAGCGGGCTTACCTGGGCGGGAACGCGCAGCGTGATGCCGGAACGGGCGAGCTGCAGGTCGAAGGCCTTGCCAGTCTTCTGCTCGACGAACTGCTCGTAATGCACGTGACTGGCTGACCAGCCAAGGCCGTACGCCGCTTTACGCACCTCGGCGATCATCGCTGCCGGACCGCAGATGTAGACATGGCTGCCGAGCGGCCGGCGCGCCAGCACTGCACCAAAATCCTGTCGACCGGACTGGCTGGTGTAGCGCACATGCACATTGCTGCCGAAGCGCTGTGCCAGGCGACGGGCGAGTGCGTCATCCTCAGGTCGGCGGCAGGACACATGCGCCTCGAAGGCGGTACCGGCGCGCTCCAACTCCTCGAGCTGTGGGAACAGCGGTGTGATACCGATGCCGCCGGCAATGAAGATATGCAGCTTGCCGTGGATCTGGATTGGGAAGAGGTTGACGGGCGACGAGACGCCCAGCCGGTCGCCGGCGCTCAGCGAGTGAATGAAGCGCGAGCCGCCGCGCCCGCCTTCCATCCGGCGGACGGCGATCTCGTATTGGCTGGTGTCATAGGGCGAGCTTATCAGTGAATAGGCATTGCGCAGATGTGTCTCGGCGTCGAGATCGATGCCGACGGTGATATGGCTGCCGCCGGAGAAGCCCGGCAGGTAGTGGCCGTCCTCGGGCGCAAGCCGTAGCACGCGGATGTCGGGCGTCACGTCGTCGATCTCGGTGACGATGACGGGGATCAGGCCTACGGCTGTGTCGGTGCTCATCGTGTCTTGCTCCTAACGTCATGTATCGAGGTCACTGGGTTCGGGCAGTTCGCCCGGCACCTCGGCATCGCCCTGGACCCCCATGAAGGCGCCCATCAGCCGCGAGTAGTGGTCACGCACCACGAGGGGCTTGCCGCAGCCCGAGCATCCGAACACCCGCTGGGTGATGTTCTCGTTGTAGCTGTCGCAGTGAACGCACCAGACGCGGCGCACCAGGCTGCCGCAATGTTCGCGCAGCACCTCGTCGGCGTTGAGGTCGAACTGGCGGGCCACCTTCATGGCAAGGCCGATGAAGCTCTCGGATCCGGCGAGATAGAGCCTGGTACCCATGAAGGCGCGCCCCAGGCGAACCTGTAGCGCCACGCCCAGCTCGGCGTTGGAGGCAAAGGTGTGGAGACTGCCGGGGGCCGCCGCCGCCAGGGCCCCTGCATGGTTCTGGCCGGTGAAGCTCTCGGTCGAATACATCACCTCGACCTCGGCACCCGCCGGGATCTCGGACAGGAGCCGCGCCATGGCGGAGCCCCCGGAGCCCTGGCCGACGACGAGATGCAGCAATGCATCCGGAAACGGTGCCAAGCGGTCATAGACTGGCCGGCTCTTGATGCCCGTGATCAGCATGGCTGTGCGTGCCCTCCCCTGTCGACTGCCTGGTAGAGGTTAGCAAACCTCGTGCCAGACAATCTTGCCAAGGTGTTTCAATTACTTGGCTGTGGTGAACGGAACGTCGCAGAAGGGTTTGTTGCAATTTTGCAGCGCATCTGCTGATATTCTGCATCAATCTAGTCCGACGGAGACTCCCATGCCGGCCGACAGCGCGCCGCCCGACCTCGAGGTGATGCGGGGCATCATCGAACAGGCCCGCGAGGCCATCTGGTGCATCCGCTTCGAGCGGCCGGTGGACATCACGGCGGGCGAGGATGCCATCGTTGACCAGATCTTCAGCAACCCCGCGATCTGGACCATGTGCAACGCCGCGATGGCGCGCGCCTATGAGCTGGGGAGCCCGGCAGAGCTCAATGGCCGCGACGTGCACTTTCACTGGCCGCGCAATGCCGTGAACGAGGCATTCATCCGTGCCGTGATCGCCAGCGGCTACTACATTGACGGCGCCGTTTCGGAGGATTTCCGCCGCGACGGCACGCCGGTTCTTATGGAGAACGACGTGCGCGCCCATGTCGAGGGCGGCAAACTGCACCGACTGTGGGGCACGCTGCGCGAACTCAGGCCCCGTGCTGTGCCGCTGGCCGGCGACACGTTGCAAGGGGCAGCGTTGGGCTTTGACCTTCTGCCTCTTCCTGCCTGCCTCATCAGTTCGGAAGGCACGCTGATTGCCGACAATGCGG
>JBIIGF010000377.1:0-3220 GCA_044236665.1 Aestuariivirga sp.
AGCAGCTTGCAGCGGTGGCGGATCGGGCAGGAATTCGGCCATGGCGGCGGGCAGGGTTTCCTCCCAGTCGAATGCAGCGTTGGCCATGATGGCGCTGCTGCTGTCATCCTCGTCCTGCTCGCTGATATGCCGGATATAGAGGAACATGCAGGCCCAGCTGACGATGCCCGGCACGATTGCCAGCGAGAGATGCGGCACAAGGCTTGCCGCATCGAGCCTGAGCAGCGCAACTGGCAGGACGATGAGCAGGAGCAGCACGACCATGGTGAGCGTCATTGACTGGGCCGATTGCAGCCTGCCGCGGAATGCCGTGATGCCCACCCAGGCCCAGCAGAAGGCGATGATGAAGAACACGCTTTCCAGGTAGCGCCCGACCACCGCCGCATGGACTGCCATGACGCCTGATACGAGAATGACGCCCGGATATCTGATCGACATTCTGGTTCCTGCTGCCAAAGCTTCTGATTTCAGTTTTCTCTCTGGCGGTACCTGATTCGCAATGTTGAAAATCGTTCCGCATTGCGCAGGGGACCTGCAGCATTGCTGCCGCCGGCTGTGGGATTTCGGGCCAGTGTGCTACGATCATCCGCAGTGGGCAGTGGGGAAGCCGCTGTGCCCCCGCTGGTTGAATGCGAAGCGCCGGCCCCTGCACCTGCGCTTCGCGGCGATGGAGAGTGCCATGACAATGAGCGTGAAGCAGATGATCGAACAGGCGAATGCGCTGGTGCCGCGCTTAAGCTCGGAAGAGGCCCGGCGTTTGATCGCCGAAGGCGCTCTGGTGATCGATGTGCGCGACGCGCCGGAGGTCGAGATGACCGGCAAGGTGGCCGGTGCCCTGCATGTGTCGCGCGGCATGCTGGAGTTCCGGGCCGATCCGGACTCGCCCTATCATGACAAGCGCTTCAGCCGGGAAAAGCCGGTACTGATCTATTGCGCCTCGGGCGGCCGTTCGGCCCTGTCGGGAAAGACATTGAAGGATCTCGGCTTCCAGCATGTCTACAATCTCGGCGCCTTCAAGGAGTGGGCCGATGCAGGTGGCGAAACCGAGCGGCCCATCGAACCGGGCATGTGAGGCAGGCTTCCTCACGCCCGGTGCTGCCGGCAGGTGGCGGTGGCCCAATTCACTTGTTCAGGAAGTCACCGCATTTCGGCGCTGGCTGGTCGCCCCATGGCATGAGGGCCACGGTGGAGGTGGAGTTCTGCGGCGAGCCGTCGATCAGCTTGTCGGTATAGGCGAGATAGACCAGCACATTGCGCTGCGCGTCACAGCCGCGCACGATCTGCAGCTTCTTCCAGATCAGTGAGCGGCGCTGGCGGTAGATTTCCTCGCCCTGGTCGAACTTCGAATTGATGGTGATCGGCCCGACCTGGCGGCAGGCGATGGAGCTTTCCGAACGCTCTTCCGCAAAGCCCGCCCAGCCGCTCCAGCCGCCCACTTCCGGCACCGTGAAATAGCATGCCACGCCCTGCACGATCGGGTCGTCGATCACGAAGGTGTCGAGCGTCGCATCGGGCGAGAGCATGCGCCACACCGTGGTCTTCTTGAAGATGAGCTGCGGCTCATCCGACTGGGCAAGCGCCGGAACGGCCAGGCCAAGGGCAACAGCCGCAGCGGCAAGGGCGGTGAGCAGTTTCATCTGAGAGGTCCTCCACGAATACGCTTTACCAGATGGGGCGCGCTGGCCGCGTTTCAAGCACTTCGGCCGAGTGCGGCAAAGCCTTCGGCGAGATCAGCCTTCAGATCATCAGGGTTTTCGAGGCCGATGTGGAAACGGATGCAGGGGCCAGGGGCCGTCCACCCGGTTGCCGTCCGGTAGGGGCTGAAGGGAATGGCAAGGCTTTCGAAGCCACCCCAGCTGTAGCCCATGCCGAACAGCGAGAGCTGATCGAGGAAGGCTTCTGTGGCCTTTTCGCTGCACGGCTTCAGCACGATGGAGAACAGGCCAGATGCGCCGGTGAAATCGCGCTTCCAGATTTCATGGCCCGGCGCGTTGGACAGTGCGGGATAGAGCACGGTGTCAACTTCGGGCCGTCCCCGCAGCCATTCGGCCACGCTGACCGCATTCTTCATGTGCCGCTCGAGCCTCACATCCAGCGTGTGGATGCCGCGCAACGTCAGGTACATGTCATCGGGGCCCGCGAACTGGCCCATCTGTTCATAGGCCTCCTTGAACTGCCCCCATGTCTCGCGGTTGCAGGTAACGGTGCCCATCATCGCATCGGAGTGGCCGACGAGATATTTGGTGGCGGCCTGGATCGAGATGTCGGCCCCATGCGCGAAGGCCTTGAAGTAGTGGCCAGCCCCCCAGGTGTTGTCGATCATCACGATGGCGCCCGCCTTGTGGGCCGCTTCCGCGATGGCTGGAATGTCCTGCACCTCCATGGTCTGGGAGCCGGGGGACTCGGTATAGACGACGCGGGTGTTGGGGCGGATGAGCTGGGCGATGCCGCGCCCGATCAGCGGATCATAATAGCTCGTCTCGATGCCCATGTTCTTCAGCAGGCCGTCACAGAACTGACGGGCCGGATTGTAGGCGGTGTCAACCATCAGCAGGTGGTCGCCCGCCTTCAGGAAGGCGAGCAGCGCGGTGGAAATCGCCGCCATGCCGGAGGGCGCCATCTTGGCGTTATGGCCGCCTTCGACAAGCGCCACCGCTTCTTCCACCGCCTTCGAGGTCGGCGTGCCGCGCCGCCCATAGACATAGGGCTGGGAGCGGTCATGCAGGGCATGGGCCGACGGAAACAGGACGGTTGAGCCGTGATACACCGCCGGGTTGACGAAGCCATGCTCGGCATAGTCCCGCCCGGCGGCCACGAGGCGGGTTTCGGGCGACAGGGCGGAGAGATCGGGTTTGGCTTTGGACATGGCCTCCTCGCTAGCATGGCGGGCGGCGGTGAGGGAAGCTCTTGAACCGGAAGCCCCGAGTGGGTAGCAAGGCGGCAATTCAGAGGTGGCATGATGATGGAATCCGCGAAGCGCGTGGCCGAGAAGAAGGACTGGATCAAGGGAGCGACGGGCGACTGGGAAATCGTCCTCGGGCTCGAAGTCCACGCCCAGGTTCTGGCCAGGTCCAAGCTGTTCTCGGGTGCCTCTGCCGAATTCGGCGGCGAGCCCAATGACCATGTCTCTCTCGTCGACGCCGCCATGCCCGGCATGCTGCCCGTCATCAACCGGTTCTGCGTCGAGCAGGCGGTGCGCACCGGCCTCGGCCTCAAGGCC
>JBIIGF010000378.1:0-3211 GCA_044236665.1 Aestuariivirga sp.
CCTCAGTCCGCCACCGGTGAGCGACACGACATCAATCGCCGATATTCAGGCCAAGCTCCGCAAGTTCATTGCCGACACCAATCCTCCCGCCGGCCGTCTCATCACGGCGAGCGGTTATGATGATGGCTTGCTGGCCGAGAAGCGTCACCCCACCCGTGATGATCTTGATGCCGTCAGTGCTGACCTGCCGATCGTCATCATCCATGCCTCGGGCCATCTGGTTGTCGCCAACAGTGCGGCGTTGAGGTCAATCGGCTACAGCAAGGACGTGGCTGATCCGCCCGGCGGCGTCATCCGGCGCGATGAGAACGGCGAGCCCAACGGGGTGCTCGAAGAAAAAGCTGCCTACCCGTTGCTGCCCCTGATCGAGCGCCCGGCGCCGGAGGAGCAACTCCACCGTCTCGATGAAATCCAGAGCTGGTATTCGAGTTTCGGCATCACCACCGCGCAGGACGGGCTGTCGAACCCGGCGAACATTGCGTTGCTGCGCGAGGCGAACCGCAGCAACCGGTTGATCCTCGACGTGGTCTCCTATCCGATGTGGACGCTGCTGTCCAAGGTCGTCACGGGTGAGGAGAAGCTCGAGGGCGTCACCATCTATCCGCCTGCCGTCATCTCGAATGCGGGCCGCGAGTTTGCCGGTGATTTGCCGCAGGATGTGCCGGTGACGGTGGACGCCGAGACAAGGCCCAGCCTCAGCGTTGGCCGCTATGAGGGCCGGCTGAAGATCGGCGGCGTCAAGATTTCAGCCGATGGCTCGCCGCAGGGCAAGACCGCCTACATGACGAAGCCCTATCTGAACCCGCCCGCCGGTCAGCCCGCCGATTATCGCGCCTATCCCGTGGTGGAGCAGTCCGAACTCGATCTCTGGTTCGACAAGGCTTATCAGCACAACATCCAGCTCCTCGTGCACACCAATGGCGATGCGGCGATCGACAGCATGATCGACGCGGTGGCGAAGGCGCGCGCCAAGCACGGGCCCAAGGACCTGCGCCCGGTTGCCATTCATTCGCAGCTGGCCCGCCATGAGCAGGTGGAGAAGATGAAGGACCTTGGCATCGTGCCGAGCTTCTTCTCGGCCCATACATATTTCTGGGGCGACTGGCACATCAACGAGACCTTCGGCAAGGCGCGTGCCTATGGCATCAGCCCGCTCAATTACGCCAGCAGGATTGACCTGAAATTCTCGAACCACACGGATTCCCCCGTGGTACCACCCGACATGATGATGCTGGTGTGGACGGCGGTGAACCGGCTGAGCCGCTCCGGAGAAGTGGTGGGTCCGGATGAGCGTGTGCCGCCCTATGTGGCACTGAAGGCGCTCACCGACTGGGCGGCCTATCAATATTTCGAGGAGGCCGACAAGGGCACGCTGGAACCGGGCAAGCGGGCGGATCTGGTCATCCTCAGCGAAAACCCGCTGAAGGCCGACCCGCTGAAGATCAAGGACATCGAGGTCATTGAAACGATCAAGGATGGTCAGGTGATCTACAGGGCTGATGAACTCGGAACCAAATGGGCGCCGCGCCGGCCGCGCATTCCCTTCCTCATGCCACGGGGCTAAGCAGGGAAGCATTGCGCCGTGTCTTTTCAAGTTTAGCCAGGCGCGGCGGGTGAAAGGGGCGGCACGATGCGGTTCATGGCTGCGGTGTGGGCGGAGGTGGGACGCCGGAGAAGCTGGCTGTTCTTCGTGGTCGGGGGCATCTGCACGGGCCTTGTCTCGGCGGGCTTTGCCTGGCTGGCCGGCAAGGCCGAGGAGATTTTCCGCGGCATCGATTCAGGAAGCCCCTATCTGATCTGGCTTCTCGCCCCGGCGGGCTTTGCGCTCTGTGCGTTTCTGGTCCGCGCCGTGTTTCCGAATTCGCAAGGGAGCGGCGTGCCGCAATGCATCGCCGCCATGCAGACCGAAAGCGATGCACAGCGCAATGCACTGATTTCCCTCCGTACCGCCACCGGCAAGATCGTTCTGACTTTGGTCGGGCTGTGTTGCGGCGCCTCGGTCGGCCGGGAAGGGCCGAGCATCCAGGTTGGCGCATCCCTGCTGTGGGCGCTGCGCGGGGCCAGTCACCAGGACTACCGCGCCCTCATCCTGGCGGGTTCGGCAGCGGGCCTTGCCGCCGCCTTCAATGCGCCGCTGGCGGGCATCGTCTTCGCCATCGAGGAATTGAGCCGGTCGTTTGAAGCACGCACCATGCGCTGGGTGCTCATGGCAACGGTGCTGGCCGGCATGGCGGCCACCGCCCTCACCGGCGATTATACGTACTTTGGTCAGACAGCCGGCGTGCTGCAGGGCTGGAAGGACTGGCTTTGCCTTCTCATCATCGCCGTTGTGGGTGGCGTCATGGGTGCAGGCTTCAGCCGCTTCGTCATCGCCATGAGTTTGAACCACGCTCTGCGGGCGTGGACCGGCATCCAGCGGGCACCCATCCTCTTTGCTGCTGGCTGCGGGCTTGTTGTTGCGCTCTGCGGCACGCTCTCTGGCGGCATGAGTTATGGGGCGGGCTATCATGCCGCCTATGACATCATCCACAATGAGGCGCAGGCGGCCTGGGCCTTCGTGCCTCTGAAGTTCATTGCCACGGCCGTGTCTTCGGTGAGCGGCATTCCGGGCGGCCTGTTCTCGCCCTCGCTGTCGATCGGGGCGGGACTTGGCGCGCTGGCCGCCGAACTGTTGCCCGTATCAGCGGGAAGCGGCACGCAATTTGCGCTGCTTGGCATGGTCGCCTATCTCACCGGCGTTGTTCAGTCTCCCATCACGTCGGTTCTCATCATGATGGAGATGACCGGCAACAACGAGATGGCGCTGCCGCTTCTGGCCTGTGCGCTGATTGCCAATGCGGTATCGCGGTTCCTCTGCCCGACCAGTGTCTATCATGCGCTGGCGGAAAACTTTCTCGGGAGAAAATCGCCCTAATTTATGTCTTGCGGCCCGTGCCGGGTCCTATAACTAGAAGCCAGTCTGACGTGGGAGATCGTGATGATGAACAAGCGTGAAGCGGCCTTTGGCCTTCTCGCCGGGGCCATGGGCCTGGGCCTCATGGCAGGCGGCGTTGCAGCGGCAGGCGCGGAGATCAGCGAGGATGAAGCCCGCCAGACCATCCTCACCTGGATTGCCGCGCTGGAAACCAACGATGCGGCAGCGGTTGGTAAGCTGCTGGCACCGGAGTTCCAGATCATGCGCTCCAACGGCAAGGTGTTCACGAAGGAAAGC
>JBIIGF010000379.1:0-3197 GCA_044236665.1 Aestuariivirga sp.
GCTTCCCATCAGCACCATGTCGTCGCGGTGGATCAGCACGTCCCGGCCACGGAAGCCCAGCACCTTCTCGATCTCGGAGGATTTGAGGCCAAGGATGCGCTGCGCATCGCCTGCGTCATAGGCCACGAGGCCACGCGCGATCTCGCGGCCCTCCGCCGTGATGATCGACACCGTGTCGCCGCGCATGAAACTGCCTTCGAGTTTCTTCACGCCGGCGGGCAGAAGGCTCTTGCCCTTGGCAAGTGCTGCCGCCGCACCCTCATCGACCACGAGGTGGCCGATTGGCTGCAGCGTGCCTGCGATCCAGCGCTTGCGCGACTGGAGGGCCGAGGCATTGGCGAGGAACCATGTGCAGCGCGCGCCATCGAGCACGCGTTGCAAAGGGTGCATCTCATGACCCGAGGCGATCACCATGTTGCAGCCCGCGCCCAGCGCGATCTTGCCCGCTTCGATCTTGGTGATCATGCCGCCGGACCCGACGCCGGAAACGGGCTTTCCCGCCATGGCCTCGACGTCGGGGGTAATGTCTTCCACGATGGGCAGGAAGGTCGCACCCTTCTGGTTGGGCGGTGCGGTGTAAAGCCCGTCAATGTCGGAGAGCAGCACAAGGCAATCGGCCGACATCATGGAGGCGACGCGCGCCGCCAGCCGGTCATTGTCGCCATAGCGGATTTCGCTGGTGGCCACCGTGTCATTCTCGTTGATGACGGGCACCGCGCCCTGTTCGAGCAGGGTGGAAAGTGTCGCGCGGGCGTTGAGGTAGCGGCGGCGCTCCTCGGTGTCGGTCAAAGTCACCAGCACCTGTGCCGCCACTATGTTCCGTGTACGGAGCGCTTCCGCCCAGGCCTGCGCCAGCGCGATCTGGCCCACGGCAGCGGCCGCCTGCTTCTGCTCGAGCTTCAGCGTGCCCTTGGGCAGGCCCAGCGTGCGGCGGCCCAGTGCGATGGCGCCGGAGGAAACGATGATGATCTCGGCCCCCCTGACGCGTGCATCCGACAGGTCATCGATCAGCGAAGACAGCCAGGAGGCCTTGATGGCCCCCGTCTTGTCATCCACCAGCAGGGCGGAGCCCACCTTGACGACGATGCGCTTCGCCGTGGCCAGCCGCGATGTCACGGACGCCACTCCTCGGTCTTGACGCCGGGCTCGTCCTCGGAGCGCCCGCCGCGGCGGGCGGTGTCGATGACTTCGAGCAGCTTCTTCATCGCCTCCGGCACGCCCTTCGTGGTGGCGCCCGAGATGAGCATCGGCGTCTTGCGGATGCGCTTCTTGAAATCCTTGAGCCTCGTTTCGATCTCCTCGGCAGGCAGGAGGTCGGTTTTATTGAAGGCAATCACCTCGGGCTTCTCGGCCAGTTCCGGCGAATAGGCCTTGAGTTCCTTGCGGATCACCCGGTAGGCCTTCACCGGGTCTTCGCCTGTGACATCGATCAGGTGCAGGAGCACGGCGCAGCGCTCGACGTGGCCGAGGAAGCGCGTGCCCAGCCCGTGGCCCTCATGCGCACCCTCGATGAGGCCTGGAATATCGGCCAGCACGAAACTCTGCGTGCCAACGCGCACCACACCCAACTGCGGGTGGAGCGTGGTGAACGGATAGTCGGCGATCTTGGGCTTCGCCGCGGAGACGGCGGCGAGCAGGGTGGATTTTCCGGCATTGGGCAGGCCGAGCAGCCCGGCATCGGCAATCAGCTTCAGCCTGAGCCAGATCCAGCGCTCCTCGCCCTCCTGGCCGGGGTTGGCGTGGCGCGGCGCGCGGTTGGTGGAGGATTTGAAATAGGCATTGCCGAAGCCGCCATTGCCGCCCTTGGCGATACGGAAACGCTCCCCCACCTGGGCGAGGTCAGCCAGCATGGTTTCGTTGTCTTCCTCGAACACCTGGGTGCCGGCCGGTACTTTCAGGATGATGTCGTCGGCATTGGCCCCGGCGCGCAGCCGGCCCATGCCGTGGCCGCCGGTCGCGGCCTTGAAGTGCTGCTGGTAGCGGTAGTCGATCAAGGTGTTGAGGCCATCCACCGCCTCGATCCAGATATCGCCGCCCTTGCCGCCATCGCCGCCATCGGGACCGCCCATCTCGATGAACTTCTCGCGCCGGAACGAGACGGACCCCGCCCCGCCATTGCCGGAGCGCACATAAACCTTTGCCTGATCTAGAAATTTCATGGGCTTGCCTCGTCAGTGCGCCTTGTAACCCGGGGCAGAGGCCGCGCCTAGCCCCCTGTGGCCGATCGGCCACGCTTCCCGTGCGATGTTGCAATGCAACAATTTCGCCGCCTTGTCACCACATTTGCCAGTTTTACGGGAGGCCTTCACCCGAACTGCGGTGCTCGCGTGAAGATGATCTGCTCTCAACCACAGATCATTCTGGCTCTGTTTGTGTAAAACGAAAGGCAAGAGATGAAGAATATACTGATCACAGGTGTGCTGACTGCATCTGTACTGTATGCAGCTTCTGCAATACCTGCTCAGGCAACTTGCAGGGGAACCCGCTACTGCGATGCTTCCCACCAGCTCCATCATGCAACCGCTCATTCCACCAAGGCGCACAGCACAAGGCTGGCGTCGGCCTCTTCCCGGAGGGCTACGGCCAAGCCTGCCTCCGTGTCCTCCCGAAAACGCCCAGCGGCGGCCAGCAGTGCCAGTCTCAAGCAAAGGCGCCCCGCGAGCAGCCTGAAGAAAACCTCCTCCAGCACTGCCGCGCTCGCCATCCCGATGGCAGGTTCGGCTTCGCAGGCCAATGTCATCTCGCTCATCAAGGCCATGGCGCCTGCGCATGGGGTTCCCACCTGGTTTGCGTTGCGCATTGCCCATGTGGAATCGAACTACAAGCCCCACATCCGCGGCGCGGCGGGCGAATACGGTGTCTATCAGCTGAAGTGTGCCACCGCGAAGGGCATTGGCTTCAGCGGCAATTGTTCGGCCTTGCTGGATGCGCGCACCAATGTGCAGTGGGGCTTGCGCCATCTGGCGCTCGCCATCGGCAAGTCGAACGGCAATCTGAAGCTCGCCGCCTCGAAGCACAATGGCGGGCTTGGCCGCAAGCGGCTGGTGCCGACCTACGTCGCCAAGGTGTTTTGATCGTCGCCAGGCCATAAGCAAAATCCAAATGAAAAGCGGAGAGGTGGGTTTCCACCTCTCCGCTTTGATCTTTCAAGCCTGCCGGTGGACCCGGCGGCTATGGTGTCAGAGCCCGCCGGTTAC
>JBIIGF010000380.1:0-3195 GCA_044236665.1 Aestuariivirga sp.
GGCGTGGCGCGGTGGTTCAATCCAGTTCCTGAATGCCGCCGCCAGATACGGTAAGAACCTGCCCGCTCACCCAGCTTGCCGCGGGTGAGCACAGGAACAGCGCGGCATTGGCGATGTCATCCGCCTCACCGAGCCGCCCGAGGGGCGTGTGCTTCAGCATGGCCTTCTCGATCTCCGGGGTGAGAACGGTGGCGAGGGCGTCGGTCTTGATGGCGCCCGGCGCGATGCAATTGACGCGGATGCCCATCGGCCCCAGGTCGAAGGCGATGTTGCGCGTCAGATGGTTCACGGCCGCCTTGGAAGAGGCATAGGACGCCATGCGCTGGTTGGTGTTCTCGCCCGCCATGGAGGAGATGTTGAGCACCGCGCCGCCGCCCGCCGCCTTCATGCGCGGCGCGCACAACTGCGTGAGGCGGAACAGCGAAAACACATTGAGCTGATAGGCCCATTCGAAATCGCTCATCGGCATGTCGAAGGGCTTGGGGCCACCGCCGCCGGCATTGTTGACGAGGATGGTGAGCTTGCCGAAGGCCTTCATCGCGCCCTCCACGACGGCGGCGAGGTGGTCTTCCTTCGTCACGTTGCATTCCATGCCGATGGCCTTGCCGCCGCGCGCGCGGATATCCTCCGCCACCACGTCAGCGCCTGCCTGCTTGATGTCGGTCACCACGACGGCGGAGCCCGCTTCGGCGAAGGTGAGTGCAATCGCCCGGCCGATGCCGGCAGCAGCGCCTGTCACCACCGTGACCTGTCCATCCAACCTGAATCTGTCTGTTACCGGCATGAATGCTCTCTCCCGATTGTCGAATGTATGCGTCATGCGATGGCGCGTCAGTTTCTGCATGGCGCTTGACTTGTAAAGTTTGTTGCGGCCCAAATTGGGCCATCACAGGGAGTGCTGCATGGAACAGCAGATCAAGAACGATTTCGGCCGCATCTGGCCCGCGCATGTCGGCAATCTGACTCGCTTCCTCGCCAGTTGCCGCCGGAGCTTCGATGGCGATTTCGACATGTTCCTGATTCTCGCCGTGATCGGTGACTGCACCTATTCGCAGCAGCATGCCGATCCCAATGACGACTATGCGGCCTTCACGGCGGGGCAGCTCCATGCGACGCCACCTGTCAACATCAACATCCGCTCGATCGCCGATTACACCGGCATTCCGCGCGAGACGGTGCGGCGCAAGATCAACCTGTTGGTCGAGAAGGGATGGGTCGTGCGCGGCGGGAATGATTATCTGACCGCCACCCGGAAATCGGCTGAGGATCTTCAGCCGCTTACGGAAGCCAGTATTCAATATATCGCGCAGATGGTGCGACTGTTCCGCCAGGTGATGCCGGCGGATGCCTGGAGTGCCGGCAAGCCGCCGCCGAAGCGGCGGGCCTAGCCGGCCTTTCACCGCGGGCCAAGGCCGGTCGGTGCGCCTGGCCGGTCTTCCCGCCAGGCGGGCAGCAGTTCTGTGATGATGCCGCTGTCGTGGACGGCGAACAGTTCATAGCCGCTCACGATGAAGCTTCCGGGCCGGAAGATGCGGTTGTCTTCTTCCAGCATGGCGCGGAAGGCAGGCCGCATGCCGGCGGTGGAGAGGATGTCGAGATAGTTCTCCGTCGCCACCGGATCGGGCAGGCTTGTCATCGCGCCTCGCGCGCTGTGGAACACCCAGATGGAAGCGCCACTCGCCTTGCGCTTCTCGCCCTGCATGAACAGCGGGATGCAGCCAGAGGCGCAGATCGAGCCTTCGGTGACGCGAGTGGTGAGTTCTACCCGCGCGCGCGCCGCGCTGAGCACCGCGATGACGTCGCGAACAAGGCGGAGGTCACCACCGTCACTGTCGAGTTCGAGCAGGGCGTGGCGGTAGGCAGGGCTGGATGTGAGCAGGAGCTGGCGCAGCTGGTCGGCGAGCGGGGCGCGGAGTGGGCCGGTATAGCGCAGGCCAATCGCATCTTCCGCGATCCACCCGACTGTTTCATGCGTGAAGACTTCAAGCCCCGGAGGATTCGAGGGCTCATACCAGTGCGCCACGCCCGGCGCGCTCAAAGGCAGGAGAAACAAGGCCGCCAGCCACCACCGCATCCTGTCCTCCCCGCATCGGGCATGAAAACGCCTGAAGCCCACCCGGGTTCCAACAGCCCGTGACGGCGCGCTGGCGCTGTGGTTGCGCTTGGCTTATGACGGGCCCATGAGATGCTGGCGGCGGGGCATTCCCGGCCGGCCTTCAATGGAACGGTCACCGACGCATGCGACTGCTGAAACTGTTCTGGCAGAGAGCCGTGATCTTCGGCCTCGGGGTGTTCAGCGTCTGGCTGATCGTCTTCGTGGTTTTCGCCTTCACCGACCACCAGCTGCCGTGGATGCTGGCGGTGGGTGTGACCTATGGCATCGCCGCTTATGTCATCCTGCCAAGGGTGATCCGTTTCGGCGCCAGGGTCCTGAAGCGCAACCACATACCCGCCTATACGATGACGGGTGACGGGCTGGCGGGCGACCCCGTCAACATCGCGCTGGTCGGCACAATCGGGCAATTGCGCCAGGCCTTCACGGCGCTCGGCTGGGTGGAGGCGGAGGCGCTGGGGCTGCGGAGTTCATGGCGCATGGCGCGTGCCTTCGTGCTGAACCAGCCTTATCCCGCGGCCCCCTTCAGCACGCTCTACCTGTTCGGCCGGGGCCAGGACATCGGCTTTCAGAAGGCCATTGGCGATAGCCCGCGCAAGCGCCACCACATCCGCTTCTGGGGCCTCGATCCGGCTGATGCGGAGCAGACGCTGCAGAGCGCAAGTTTCTGGATCACGACAGAGAAGCCCGCCGATGGGGCGCGCGTGGTGTGGGTCGGGGCGGCGACCAAGGACACGGGCCTCTCCTTCACCAAGCTCTCCTTCCAGATCACCCATGCCACCGATCCCGATTCGGATGCGGAGCGCGATCTGGTGATTGCCGCGTTGCAGGCTCAACAGCTCATCGGTGCCGTGCAGTCCTATGATGACAGCCCGGATCTTCCGGCCAAGCGGGTCAATCACTACGTCTTCGATGGCGATGTGAAGGTGGCGGCGCTGCTCTGCTGAGCTGCTCAGCGCTTGCGCTGTGGCGGGGCAGGCTGCGCTTCGTCTTCCAGCAGGCGGCGGGCGATGGCGGCTGCCATGCTGATGTGCTCACGGCTTGCCGCTGCGGCCGCATCCGGCTGGCCCTGTTCGATAGCG
>JBIIGF010000487.1:0-2609 GCA_044236665.1 Aestuariivirga sp.
CGGCAAGCAGCCTGTCGGAGGGAAGCCCGGCATTGATGCCCTTCATCTCACCATAATAATTTACATGGTAAGTAGAAGCCCGCGCGCCAAGCCGCCCTGCGTTGAGGTGCGCGTTGGTGTGGCGCAGCGGGTCGAAGGTCCAGCGCACCAGCGTGATCCCCTGTGACAGGCACCAGTCGCGCTGAAAGAATTTCAGCCGCGCGGCAAGCCCGCTGCCGCGGGCCGAGGGGTGAACGGCAAGCCGGTGTGAGTGCTGCACCTTCGGATCACGGGTGGGAAACCCGAAGACATAGCCGATGAGGTCGTCGCCGCGGAAGGCGCCCGCGACGAGGCCACCTTCATTCTGTATCACCATCATCAGGTCGCCGGGGTCTTCCGTGTCGCCTTCGCCCCAGACTGCGCGCTGCAAGGCTTCCGCGGCGAGGAATTCATCCATGCCGGAGAGGGTCCGGATCACCATGCTGCTCATGCCGTGAATCTCTCGGTGCTCGCGGTGACAGTCGCGAGGAACGGCCAGTCTGGCGTCACGCCGATGCCGGGTCCCGGTGGCACCGGCATGGATCCCTGATGGGCCTCGAGCTTCTCGTGAACGATATCGCGCGCGAAGTAGCGGCTTGCGCTCGATGTGTCTCCCGGCTTGCGGAAGTTCGGAAGTGTCGACAGATGAATGTTGTGGGCCCGTCCGATGCCAGATTCCAGCATGCCCCCGCACCAGACCGGATAGGTCCAGGCCGCGCAGAGATCATGGATGCGCCGCGATTCCAGATGTCCGCCGACCCGCCCTGCCTTGATGTTGATGACGCGGGTGGCCCCCGTCTGCAGGGCCTTGCGCGCATCCGCTGCGGTGCGGATACATTCATCGAGGCAGATGGGGGTGCGCAGCCTCGCCTGCAGTTCGGCATGGTCGTGAATGTCGTCCCAGGCCAGCGGCTGCTCGATGTAGTCGAGGTCGAATGTGTCGAGTGCCTGCATCACGCCCGTGTCGGCCAGCGTATAGGAACTGTTGGCGTCGACCGTGAGATGCGCGTCCGGGAAAGCATTACGGACGGCGGCAACGAGCGCCACGTCGTGCCCCGGCATGACCTTCAGCTTGATGCGCTTGTATCCGGCATCGAGATGGGATTGTACGCGCGCGATGGTGCTGTCGATGGGGCCGATACCGAGCGAGACGCCGACATCGACGCTCTCCTTGTCACCGCCAAGGAGCGTTCGCAGTGGCAGGCGCAGCGACTTGGCCCAGAGGTCCCAGAAGGCCATCTCCACCACGGCCTTCGTCATATAGTGTCCACGCCAGGGCGTCAGCTGCCGTTCGAGGGCGGCTGGATTTTCGAAACGCTTGCCGACCGTCTGCGGCAGAAGCACATCACGCAGAAAGGCCATCGAGCCCGCGATGGTTTCATCAAGGTAGTCGGGCAGCGGGTCCATCACGGCCTCGCCATAGCCTTCAATCCCGTCACTGCGCAGGATGAGAAGCGGAAAGACCTTCTCGTGCATGGTACCCGTGGCGATGGTGAAGGGGGTGAGCAGCGGCAGGCGCACCAGACGCAATTCCGCTTCATCGATGCGAAGCGGCGCGGCGATGCCGGAAATGACGGAAGCAGTCATCGGGATATCCCGTGTGTGGAGTTTCCAAACCGGCTTATGGGACCGTAAGGCGAGTTGCAAGATGCCGGGCGTTGCATGGCGTGATCGCATCAAGATGGGATCCATCGCCGGCCGCTGGACAGTGGCCTCTTGTGACGGATATGTGACCGGTCTGGACAAGACCGCGGTTTGGGTTCAGAATAATGTTTTGATAAAACGACGGGGCAGGGGTGCCCGGACAGATCGCTGCGTCAATGCTGCATGAGCCTTGCACAGCCATGGATGGCTTGCAGTGGCAGCATGGCTGTTGTTTGGCAGGGCTTGGCAGCCCTTCCAAAACCTGGATGCGGATTGGTATCCGCCAGTGTCTTTCCGTCCATGTTCCCTGATATCCGGTTTGCAGGCGCCGAGACGCCATCAGAGGAAAATGCTGGATTTGTTTGGTCCATTGCTGCGGCGGTTCAACGGGATGAAGCCCGTCAGGTTCCGGCTGCCGCGCGCCCGGAGGGAAGTCAGCCCATCCGTCTCGATGTATTTCTCTGATCCGCTAAGGGATCTGATCGATGATGACGAAAGCTTCAGCGGCAGGCCCATCCAGCAGCTTTCTCCCTCTCTTTATGTTTGTGGTTCGAGGGCGGTGGTGATCCGCCACACCAATCGTGATGAACTCAAAATCTTGCGTGGGGGGAGTTTCGAGCGGATCTACCTCCTGATCGATGATGATCTTGACTGCCTCGGTGAAGCGGATGGCCTGCCTGCTGACTACCGTGCCAGGTTGATGAGCTACCGCGAGGGGCCCTTCCGCAGCCTCCGCGAGATGGTGACGGATGTGGTCGCGCCCTCCGAACGCATCCTGAGATCCTACCGCCGCAAGCGAACACTGCGGCTTGAGCCTGCGCAGTGCCATGCGCTGCCCGGACTGGACCATCACGACGTCCCGGGTGCGCTGAATATCGTTTTCGCCGGGAGCCGCGCGCATGTATTCGATTTCCAGCATGTTGCCCCGGCCTTCGCGGATGTGTTGC
>JBIIGF010000381.1:0-3184 GCA_044236665.1 Aestuariivirga sp.
GGCAGCGGTGAGGCCGGGCCTGCAGCGGGGGTGCGCAGACCGCCCATTCACGCCTGATGCTGAAATAGGCTATTCTTTCAGCCATCGATTCTGAGGGTTGGCGGAATGAGACTGGTCATAGGCTTCGTTGTGCTGCTTCTGGGCGTGCAAGTTGCATGGGCCGATGAACTCAAGCAGGCGCAGAAGGCTTATCGTCATGGTCAATACGCTGAGGCAGCCGCGATTCTGCAACCCCTGGCACAACGCGGCCATCCCATCGCGCAGTTCAATGTGGCCGTGATGTATGATGATGGGTTGGGCCTGCCCCAGAATCTGGCGCTCGCCCTCTCATGGTACAAACGCGCGGCTGAAGCGGGTCTGATTGATGGCCAGTACATGACCGGCCGCTTCTATGGCCGTGGGCGCGGCACGCCGCAGAACCCGGGCAAGGCCCTGTTCTGGTTCGATCTGGCCCGTGCCGGGGGCCACCCGCTGGCGGGAAAGCTGCGGGATCAGCACTGGAATCAGCTCAACAGTCCGCAGCGCGATGCCATTGAGGCGGAGGCTACCCGCTGGCACGCCAGGCATCCGCGTCAATTCAGCTGCAAGGGCAATCCATGCATCTACCCGCGCTGGACGCCCATGCCGCGCTGGAGCATTTTCGACCTGGATACAGGGCCGCAATAAACGGGCTGCGGCTCAACGCGATCCGGCACCCCGGAATTCCTTCAGCGACGTTGCCGCGCTTCAGTTGAGAGCGACATCCCGGCGTTTCATGCATCGGCCAGCCATGTCACGGAGCCGGCCGGGGCTTGTGAACGTGCCCCTTCGTTACCCCCGAAGATCGTCAGAACAGTCGGCATCTGATTCATGCATTTGTTTCACATTCAGTGGACATTGTGCGATGCAAAACGATTTTTTCTGGCACATTTGTTGTCTGCAAGCATCGAAAAACGCCAAGATATTCACATTTTGCGACGATTTTCATTCGATTCAGGTGGCTATCGCTCTATCAGTCCGCATTTTTGTATTGACACTAACATGAATGTTCATACTATTAAGAAAATCAAATGTTCACGCTGGGAGGCTTGGGTGGCTGAGATTTATGATCATACCGGTGCGCCGGTGAAACATGGCCGGGCACGGGTGAATGGCATTCGGATGCATTTCGTCACGGCCGGACAGGGTGAACCCCTCCTGCTGCTGCACGGCACCCCCAAGACCCATTTCTACTGGTACAAGCTCATCCCGCTGCTGACCCCCCACTTCACCGTGGTCGCGCCTGACCTGCGTGGCTTCGGCGATACCGACAAGCCGCCGGCGGAGGAGGGCTATGACTCCCTGACCAACGCCCGCGACATGGCGGAGTTGATGACTCATCTGGGCCATGACAGCTTCCATCTCCACGGTGAGGACCGTGGCGCCGAGTTCGCTTATGCGCTGGCCGCCACCGAGCGCGCCCGCGTCAAGACCCTGTCCTTCGCTGAAATGCTGCTGTCAGGCGAAGGTCTCGAGGAATGGTCGAACTTCACACCCGAGAATATTTCCTCGCAGTTCAATCTGAAGGGCGTATGGGTCTGGCATATCCCGTTCTTCTGGATTCCCCACCTGCCCGAGATGCTGATTACCGGCCGCGAGCGCGAGTTCTGGGAATTCTGGATCAAGGCCGAAACCTGGAACCCGAATGCCATCACCAACGAGGCGATCGATGAATGGATCGCGAGGCTCTGCGCGCCGGGCGGCTTGCGCGGCTGCCTCGAGACCTACCGCGCCGGGCTCAAGAATGCCCGCATCAACAAGGAACTGAAGACCAACAAGCTTACCCTTCCGATCCTGACCATCGGTGCGCCCGAATTCTTCGGCGCGCTGGTGAAGGGCCAGATGGAGAAGGTGGCCAAAGGCGTGGAACGCGACGAAGTGTTCCAGGAATGCGGCCACAGCCTTGCGCTCGAGGCGCCCGAGCGCCTGGCCAAGACCCTGCGCGAGTTCATGCTCAACCGCGGTTGAGCCCACCCGCCCAGTTTACGTGCAGCAATCGAGACAGGCCTTAACCCCTGAAACCGGGGAACGGCCGAACCTTGCTTCAAATAAGGAGGAAAGACCCATGAAAGTGACTGCCAAATTCAAGTCGTTTGCCTTTGCGGCTGCCCTTTCGGCGCTGCCGACCCTCGCGCTTGCCGATGTCGCCGCCGACATCAAGCATCCGCTCTGGTACAAGGAACCCTCGGCCAAGACGATGGAACTTGCCAAGAAGGATGACCTCACCGGTGTTGTCGTGTCCGACGGCCAGCGCGGCGAGCCGGGCTTTCCCGCTTCCGAACTGAAACTCACGCCGGAACAGGTCGACAAGGTCAAGGCCGGAAACTTCACTGTCGCCATCTCCATGGGCTGGCTGGGTGATGACTGGGCCAGCCAGCAGCTGATCGGCCTCAAGGAGACCTTCGACAAGCTCGGTATCAAGGTCGTCGCCGAAACCAATGCCAACTGGGACGATGCCAAGCAGATCGCCGACCTCGAGGCCATCTCGGTGCTGAAGCCGGATCTGCTCGTCTCGATCCCGCTCAACGGCCAGACCACCGCGAGCGCCTACAAGAAGATCGCCGATGCCGGCACCAAGGTCGTTTTCATCGACCAGGCCGTTGACGGCATGGAGCCTGGCAAGGACTACGCTGCCATCATCTCATCCGACAACCTTGCGCTCGGCATGTATCTGGCCGATGCGCTGGCTGAAGCGCTTGGCGGCAAGGGCGACGTGGCGGCGATGTATTTTGCCAATGACTTCTACGTCACCAACCTGCGCTACGAAGGCTTCATCGCCCGCGTGCTTGCAAAGTACCCAGATATCAACGTCGTTGCTGCCGCTGGCCACAACGATCCGAACAAGGGCCAGGAAGTGGCGCAAGGCGTTCTTGCCCGCTACCCGAACCTGAACGGCATGTATGCCAGTTGGTCGATCCCCGCCATGGGTGCGGTCACGGCCGCCACGGTCGCTGGCCGCACGCCGCAGGACTTCAAGATCGTCAACGAGAACTTCGATCAGATCGTAGCACTCAACATGGCTCAGGACGGCTTCATTGCAGGCATCTCATCGCAGCGTCCCTATGACCAGGGTGTTGCCGAAGCCACCGTCGGCGCGCTCACGCTGATCGGCGAAAAGGTTCCGTCCTATGTGGTTGTGCCCCCGCTCAAGGTGACGCGCAAGACG
>JBIIGF010000382.1:0-3171 GCA_044236665.1 Aestuariivirga sp.
GCCTGTTTCTCTACCATCTCGACGATCCAGTCATTCTGAACGACGCTGAGGCGCGATACGGGTCACCCTTGCGCCGGGAACCGCGACCCATGGAAGGGTTGTTCCATGCTGTCTGGGTTTCGGCTCGCATGGCGCTCGCGGCAGAGGCCTTGCTGCGAACTCCTGGCGCGCCAGACTGGGCCAAGCATCTGGACAAGCACAAGGCCAGCGCGATGGAGGCGATCGCCGACGGTATGCCGACGATCGAAAACCATGCCGAATTCACCACGCTCGGGGCCCTTTTGTTTGAGGATGTCCGCAAGGGCTACGCAAGAATGAAACATGGATAGTTTCGGAGCATATTTCCTCAGCCATTTGGCCAGTGATCCTGACCAGGTTTTCGCCGAGCATGGTGCCCGGATCGCGACAAGGGCCGAGGTCAGCGTCGAGGCCCGCCATCTGGCCCGAGATTTTGCCGCGGCAGGTATCGGCCCCCGTGATTGCGTTGGCCTTGCCTGTCTCGACCCTCTACGCGCAATCGAAGCGACGATCGCCTTATGGTCTCTCGGCGCGGCCCCCGTTTTCTTGGATACACGGCAACCGCCCGGGTACTTGGACGCGGCAGCGAAACGCGTCAATGCGCGCACAGTCTATTCTGATATCACTCGTTTTGGTGGAATGGCGGGGATCCGGACCCTGCGCCCTGTCTCCGGCAGTGCGGAGGGGCTGGAGCCGCTCACCTTTCCGGCAGACGCACCAACGTTGCCTGCGGTCTGGCTGTCCTCGTCAGGCACGACGAAGGTCCCGGTTTATCAGCCGCGGTTTCATGCCAGCTGCATCGTCCGGATGATAGATGGAGAGAAGAAACTGGGCTCATACCCCCTTCCACCGAGCCTGGCGGTCGGAAGCCTTGCTTTCGGAGCAGTTGCGTGGCAATGGCTGCGCGCGATTAAGGCAGGCAGCAAGATCATCAGCCTGCCGGTATTCTTTCGCATCGAGGAACTGGATGCGGCCATGCGTCGGCCGGATGTCGAGTTCGCAGGACTTCCACCCGTCATTCTGCGGGACCTGCTGGCTTTGCACCGAGGTCGCGACACTGCGTTGGAAGGGCCTGCCTATCCGAACCTTCGCAGACTTGTTTCCCTGGGGGGGCCGATCGGGGCTGCAGACCTGAAAGCCGTGCGGGACCTGCTGACGCCCCGCATCCGGAACCTTTACTCCCTGACCAATGTCGGCCCGGTGTCCTATCTCGAAGGTGATGCGATCGACACCCATCCTTCCTCGGTGGGGCGGTTACTCCCGGGTGTGTCAGTGACAATTGGAGATGCGGATGGCGCCCCGTTGCCTGCAGGACAACTCGGCCATATCATCGCCACCAACATCTCGGAGAAATCTCCGCCTGTGGCAACGGGTGATATAGGCTACTTCGATCAAGACGGATTTCTCTACATCGCCGGGCGTTCTGAAAAATTTGCCTGCAGAAAAAGTGTCACGATCAGCCTTGCACATCTGGAAGAAAGCGTTCTGGCCCGCGACGGCGTGCGCGATTGCTGCGCCTTCGCGGTGCGCGATCGCGCCGATGGAGGTGACAAGGTCGCGTTGGCTATCGAAAGCTCCCTTGCCGCGAGCGAGCTGATTTCTTGGTTGCGGGCCGAAATTCCTGCCAGTATCCGCCCTGATTACCTTTGGGTCGCTGGAGCTCTGTCACGTACCGCATCGGGCAAGATATCACTGCTGGCGCTGCAGGAGCTTATGGCCGATGAATACATTGAAAGTGAGCACGGATTTGTCCGGATCTGAACAGTCAGTCGATATCCTCGAAGTCGTGACCGCGGCCTATGCACATGTGTTCGCAGGGGTCGCACTGACATCAGACAGCGATTTCTTCGAGCTTGGCGGAGATTCCATTTCCGCTTTGGAAGTTACGCTGCATCTCGAGAAGGCGTTGGGGTGGCCAGTGGAACCGGCATTGCTCATCCATCACCCCAGAATACTGGACTTGGCAGCGGCGTTAACCTCTGAATGGTCCAAGATAGAGGCGTCGCGGAACGTCTGAAGGATGCTTGCCAGCAGGTTGACCGTGCCTTCGTCGAAGTATTTGCCATGGCCAACGCCCGGCAGAACTTCGCGGCGATAACGGGCAAAACAGCGCCTCGCCTCCGCATGGGCTGTGTCCGCGTCTTCCCGGAACGGATCGTGGTGCGGGTCATCTTCCCCGTAGATCAGCAGCGCGGGCACATCCATCACGGTCGTGGGGAGGCCAGAAATCAGGTACATGCAAAATATATTCGCTGCCGCATCGCGCAAGCTGGCCGCAACCTGCATCATCACGGGAACGCCCTGGCAGTTTGCGCCGATCCAGATCGGCCGTTGGCCAATAACGGGAGCCAGGATACTGGCATAATGGCGGCCAAGTTCGATGGTAGCCGCCCGCCGCTCTGGACCCGGCGACATCACCAGATGGAGCGATCGCCCGTAGATCAAGGGTTGATCACTGCCCAATGCGCTTGCCAGTTTCTCGGGCTCATCAGCTGTATTGAAAACGCAGAACAATGGGGGGAGCGTACCATCGGCGTTAAGCTGTCGCACCAAACCCTGCCCATCGATCGGAAGGCCAGGCCAGGTCTTCATCAGTTTCGAAAGAGCAGCTAAGTTTCGGCTATCATCCATTGACATGGGCAGATCCACAGTGTTTTTTGCAAAAGCAATCTAGACGCGAGGATAACATGGACGTGAACCGATCGAAAATCTTCCAGCTTCAGGGGTCAGCCGCCGCATCAGCGCCGAAAGTGGGCAATCCTGAACCCAACGCTCCTGCCTCGCAGTCGCGCGTCGGCTGAAGTCCTTCGTGTTTGCGGCACGATGCCGCAACACTTGGTTTCAATGCTGGGTACGCCGCCAATCACACCCCGGTTGTTTGGAGTGCGGGTTCAGCGCACGGGGTGTCCTGCTGCGGCAAACTAAATTGCGCGGAGATCTCCAATATGAGGTCCTCGATTCGGTGATCCGCCTCAACACCCGCGTCTTCTGAACATTTGCGACCTTCGATATCCACACACAGCCCATTGCCGGTTCGCCCGTTCCCGGCGGGCATGTGATGCTCGGTCTCAACAGCCACGACCTTCCCGTGCGTGCAGACTGAGCGGTCCACTCCGTGCCCTGAGGCTCAGGCCATGACCTTGATCACTCAGC
>JBIIGF010000014.1:0-11696 GCA_044236665.1 Aestuariivirga sp.
CGGCGTGAAGAAACTCGAAGGCAGTTTCATGCGCGGCGACACGGTGTCGATCATCACGGCGGAGGGCCGCGAGATCGCGCGTGGCCTCGTGGCCTATGATGCAGGCGATGCGCAGCGCATCCTCGGCCTCAAATCCTCCGAGATCGAGAAGGTGCTGGGCTTCCGTGGCCGGGACGTGCTGATCCACCGCGACGACATGGTGCTGATGGGAAGCGAACGCACATGAACGCAAAGATGTCCAACCGCGAGATGATGCAGGTGCTGGGCCAGGCCGCGCGGAGCGCAGCCAAGGCGCTGGCGCTTGCGACCACGGAACAGAAGAACACGGCCCTGCGCGAAATGGCGGCGAAGCTCCGCCGCTCCGCCGGAGACATTCTGGCCGAGAACCAGCGCGACCTCGCAAACGCCGTGGCGAAGGATCTCAAGGGCAGCTTCCTCGACCGGTTGACGCTGAACGAGGCGCGGCTCGAAGCCATGGCGAAGGGCCTTGAGGACATCGCCGCCCTGCCCGACCCCGTAGGCGAGGTGATGGCGAAATGGACGAGGCCGAACGGGCTGGAGATTTCGCGGGTGCGGGTGCCGATCGGCGTCATCGGCATCATCTATGAATCACGGCCCAATGTGACGGCGGATGCCGGCGGCCTCTGCCTCAAGTCCGGCAATGCCGCGATCCTGCGTGGCGGCTCCGACAGTTTTCACACCTCCTCCGCCATCATCGCCTGCCTGCAGCGCGGGCTCGACAAGGTGGGCCTGCCGCGCACCGCGATCCAGATGGTGCCGACGGCCGACCGCGATTGCGTTGGCCTCATGCTGGAAGGCCTCAACGGCTGTATCGACCTGATCGTGCCGCGCGGCGGCAAGAGCCTCGTGGCGCGGGTTCAGCAGGATGCGCGCGTTCCGGTTTTCAGCCATCTCGAAGGCATCTGCCATGTCTATGTGGACAAGTCGGCGGATACGGACATGGCAAAGGCCATCGTGCTCAATGCCAAGATGCGGCGCACCGGTATTTGCGGCTCGGCGGAAACCATCCTGATCGACCGCGCCGGTGCGGAGCGCAACCTGAGACCCATCATCAGCACACTGATCGATGCCGGGTGCGAGGTGCGCGGTGACGCAGCAACGCAACAGGCCGACCGGCGCGTGAAGCCTGCAACCGAGGAAGACTGGTCCACAGAGTATCTTGATGCCATCGTGTCAATGAAGCTCGTTGACGGGGTGGATGAAGCCATGGCCCATATCACGCGACACGGATCGCAGCACACGGACTCGATCGTGACGGAAGATACCGCCACAGCCGAGCGCTTCCTCAACGAACTCGACAGCGCCATTGTACTGCACAATGCCTCGACCCAGTTCGCCGATGGCGGCGAATTCGGTTTCGGCGCGGAAATCGGCATTGCCACCGGCAAGCTCCATGCGCGCGGGCCGGTCGGCGTCGAACAGCTCACCACCTTCAAGTATCAGGTGCGGGGCCGCGGTCAGACCCGCCCATGAGGCCCAGATGCTCCTGAAGGCGCCCCCCTTTGGCGATGGCCAGCGCATCGGCCTGTTCGGCGGCTCCTTCAATCCCGCCCATTACGGCCATTACAGCGTGGCACTCTATGCGCTGAAGACGCTGGAGCTGGACTTTGTGTGGTGGATGGTCTCGCCGCAGAACCCACTGAAGGACCCAGCCGAGACCGGTGAATATGCCGCGCGGCTTGCCGGCACACGCGCCATTGCCCACCACCCGCGCTTTCAGGTGACCGACATCGAGAAGCAGATGGGTACGCGCACCACGGCGGAAACACTGAGAGGGATGGCCCCCCTGCTCAAGCGCGGCAAATTCGTGTGGATCATGGGGGCGGACAGTTTCGCCAATCTCCACCGCTGGCATGATTGGCTGGACATTGCAGCGACCCTGCCACTTGCAGTCCTGGCGCGGCCGGGATTTTCGCTGCGCGCGCTGGGCGGACCGGCCGCAACACGGTTTTCGGAAGCGCAACTGCAGGCCGCCGCCGCGCCGAAACTTGCGGGCATGAAGCCGCCTGCCTGGTGCTTCATCCCCATGCCGCTCCGGCCCGAAAGCTCAACCGCCATCCGCAAGGCACGCGCAGAGCACTCAGCCGCCCCTTGAACAGCAGAACCGAACCATTTACCTTGTCGCCAATCGTCCCACTCACGCGGAGCCGTGGTTTGCAGCCGATGCAGAAACGTTCCCCGAACCAAGGACCACGCCACTGAAAGCGCCAGCCAAGAAGAAACCCGCTGCCCGGAAGGCATCGGGCAAGACCAAGTCCGCACCGAAGAGCACGAAGCCCGCCGCCAGGACGTCAGCCACCGGCAAGACTGCCGCAAAGAAGGCCGCGCCGAAAAAAGCCGCCGCGAAGAAGACGGCAGCATCGGGCGCGAAAAGCACGGCAAAGCCAGCGGTGAAGCGCTTCCGGCAGGCACCGAAGCCCGAGGCCGCACTGGCGCCTGCAGTGGTGCTGCCGGAAATCCCGGCCGAACTTCTGGAAGACGGACCCAAGGCAAAGAAGCCGCGGAAGCCGCGCGGCAAGAAGAACGATGCGCCGAAGCCAAAGGGTGCGCTGGAGACGATCCTCGCCCAGCTTGATGATGCCAAGGCCGAGCAGATCGTCACCATTTCGCTTGAAGGAAGGTCTTCGGTGGCGGATGCGGTGGTGGTGGCCTCCGGCCGGTCCAACCGTCATGTCGGCGCCATTGCTGACCAGTTGATGATGAAGCTGAAGGAGCAGGGCCACCACGACCTGCGCGTTCAGGGCATGCCGCAGTGCGACTGGGTGCTGGTGGATGCGGGCGACGTGATCGTGCACATCTTCCGGCCCGAGGTCAGAAGCTTCTACAATCTCGAGAAGTTGCTCTCCGCCCACAGCCCGGAAGAGTGGACGGCACAGTAGCGCCTTGCGGGTGACGGTGATCGCGGCCGGCCGGCTGAAGCCCGGCCCTGAAAGGCTCCTCGCCGAAGACTATCTGACGCGGGCCCAGGGGCTTGGCCGCAAATGCGGTATCGCGCGGATCGGCGTTGCGGAGTTCAGCGAGTCGCAGGCCTCTTCGGCAGCTGCTCGCATGGCGGATGAGGCCAGGCTGTTTCACAGCGCACTGCCACCCAGGTGTTTTTCAATCGTGCTGGATGAGCGCGGCAAGGCGCTGGCCAGCGAAGACTTCGCCGAACTCCTGCGCCGCAATCTGGACGGCGGCACGCCCGACATGGCCTTCATGATCGGCGGCCCGGATGGCCATGCGGCCGAAACACGATCCACTGCGGGCCTGCTGATGAGCTTCGGCCCCATGACATGGCCGCACCGTCTGGTGCGCGTCATGCTGTTCGAGCAGATCTACCGGGCGATCACCATCATCACCGGACATCCCTATCACCGCATATGAAAACTCCGCCACCGGGGCTTCCCGGCGGCGGAGCGATGGCCTGAAGACCGGTGCCTTGCTTACTTCATGATGAGGGAGGCGAAGTTGACCCAGCCCGTCGTGGCAAGCTTGGCCTGGGTCGGCGCAGCGAGGGTCACCGTATCCTGGCCGCCCGGCGGAATCGTCATGATTGCCTCGTCCGAGGGCAGGTCGCCGCCAGCGCTGACATCGGCGAGATAGAACTGCGCCGGCTTCGCCGTGTCGTTCATGATGTCGATGGTGAAGGTGAAGTTGGTCGTGCCGTCATAGCCGCCGCGCTTGAACACCGGCATGGCGATGAGCTTGTCCTTCGCCGCATTGAGCGCCGGCAGGTTGAGGAACAGGCCCACTGACACGAGATGCTTGTGCTTGCCATGCGGGAACACCGCAAAGCGCGCCGTGTCGCCTTCGAGCACGTTGGTGAGGATGACGTCATCCGACTGGCCGCCATCGGTGCGGATCATGTTGGTGGCGAGCTGGAACGTACCGACCGCGCCTTTACCGGCGGGCGCGCAATTCACCAGCTGTAGCGGAACATTCGGCGTCGAGATCGTCTGGACGGACATCGCACCCTCGTCCTTGCACCAGGGCGCGGTAACGAACTGACCGGTGATCGCGGCGCTGACCGGCACCGGGATACCCGACTGGGCAACAGCCATGATTTCCGACACGCGGATGGGTGTCCGCGTATCGATCTGGCAGCCCGTCAGCGCGAACGCGGCAATGCCTGCCGCGAGCGTTGAAAGAAGTGTCCTCCGATTGAGCATTCTCGAACTCCATATGAAAGGGATTCACGCGTGGGCGCTTAGCGCCCCCAGGCGGACTTCATACAATCACACAGAGGAAAGGTCGAGACATGGGCGAGCGGAAAGGCACATCAGGGCATGTCTCCCGCTGCCTGATCGCCTCCCGGTTGAAGGCCCCGCAGCACGCGGCCGTCCCGTCTTGATGATTAACCGATTGTAAATGGCGGCAGGGGCATTGCTGTGATCATCTCAACCCATTCATCCTGGTGGTCGCAGGAAACACATGCGCCATTTCACCCTTTCATCGGCCTTTCTGTTTCTCGCGCTGACGGCGCCGGGAGATATGGCCGTGGCACAGGAGGAGCAGCAACTCGAAACGCTGCAGCAGCAGATCGCCAACAGCAAGGCTGCCGAGGCGCGCATCGCCGAAGAGGTGGCCGCCGCGATCGAAGCGCAGGACGAGGTGGCCGGCAAGCTTGCCGCCATTGCCCAGTCGATTCAGTCACAGGAAGCGGTAATCGCCAAGAGCGAGGCGGAACTGGCGCGGCTGAAGACCGAGCGCGCCGGACTGCTGGCCGAACTCGGCGAAAAGCAGGACGTTCTCTCGGAACTTCTCGCCGGACTGCAGCAGCTTGAGCAGAATCCGCCGCCCGCCCTGGTGGTGGAGCCCAACGACATTCTCGCCGCCTTGCGCGGCGCCATGCTGCTTGGCACCATCGCGCCGGATCTTCAGGCCGAAGCCCAGGCGCTGGCAGCCAAGCTCGACCAGTTGCAGTCGCTCGAGGCCAGCATTGCCGCGCGCCGGGTGGAGGTGGAACAGGAGATCGCAAGGCTGCAGGCGGCACGGGCCGATCTGGGCACGCTGGTGGAGCAGAAGCGCGCCCTCGTCAGCCGGGGAACCGCCGAACTTGAGGCTGAGCGCAAGCGCACCGCCGCCCTGGCGGACAAGGCGAAGTCCCTCAGGCAATTGCTGGCACGGCTGGCCGAGGACCGGAAACGCGCCGAGCAGGAAGCAGCCGAAAGCCAAGCGGCGGCGGAGCGCGAACGCCTCAGGCAGGAGGAGTTGCAGCGCCAGCCGAAAATGGTGTTCGCGGAAGCCAAGGGCAAGCTGGCATTCCCGGCCCAGGGCCAGATCGTGCGCCGTTTCGGCCAGGCGGACGGGCTTGGCCGCGAGATCCAGGGAGTGCTGATCGCTACCCGGGGCGGCGCGCAGGTGACAACACCAGCGGATGGCGAGGTGGAATTCGCTGGCGCCTTCCGCTCCTATGGCCAGGTGCTGATCCTCAACCCCGGCGGCGGCTACCGCGTACTGCTGGCCGGCATGGACAAGGTGACGGCGAATGTGGGAGAATTCCTCAGGGCCGGGGAACCGGTGGGCGAAATGGGCTCCGGCCCCGCTTCCGTCACACTTTTCGGTGAAGTGGTGCAAGATGAGCGGCCGGTTCTGTATATAGAGTTCAGGAACGGCACAGAAGCTATTGATTCCGGTCCCTGGTGGATCGGCGGTTTGAAAGAGGCGCGTGGATGAAGAAGAATTCCCGGTTGCAGAATTTCGGTCTGGTGCTGGCGGGCGCGGTGTCGGCCTCGCTTTTGTGGCATGCCTTCGGCGTGGCGGGGGCAACCTCGAACGCCGATACCTACAAGCAGCTGAACCTGTTCGGCGACGTGTTCGACCGGGTGCGCGCCGACTACGTCGAGGATCCGGACGAGAGCAAGATGATCGAGGCCGCCATCAATGGCATGCTCGCCTCGCTCGATCCGCACTCGAGCTACATGAACAAGAAGCAGTTCCAGGACATGAGCGTCCAGACCCGCGGCGAGTTCGGCGGGCTCGGCATCGAAGTGACCATGGAGAACGGCGTCATCAAGGTCGTCTCGCCCATTGACGAGACGCCCGCCAAGCGCGCCGGCATCATGGCCAATGACCTGATCATCAAGATCGACGGCACCGATGTTCAGGGCATGACGCTGAACGACGCGGTGGACAAGATGCGCGGCAAGATCGGCACCGACGTGGTGCTGACCATCAAGCGCGGCAGCCAGGAGCCCTTCGACCAGAAACTGACGCGTGACAAGATCCGCGTGCAGTCGGTGAAGTACAATATCGAAGACAACGACATCGGCTATATCCGAATCTCCTCCTTCACCGAGCAGACGCAGGAAGGCCTCGAAAAGGCGATGGAGCATTTCCGCACCACGCTGGGCGACAAGGCGAAGGGCTACATCCTCGACCTGCGCAACGACCCCGGTGGCCTGCTCGACATGGCGATCTCGGTGTCCGACACCTTCCTCGACCAGGGCGAAGTCGTGTCGACGCGGGGCCGCCATGCGGACGAAACCCAGCGCTTCAATGCCACCAAGGGCGACCTCGCCAATGGCAAGCCGATCGTGGTGCTGATCAACGGCGGCTCGGCCTCGGCCTCCGAAATCGTGGCGGGTGCCCTGCAGGACCACAAGCGCGCCACCATCATCGGTACACGGAGCTTCGGCAAGGGCTCGGTGCAGACCATCATCCCGCTCGGCGGGGAAGGCGCGCTGCGCCTGACCACCGCGCGCTACTACACACCAGCCGGCCGCTCCATCCAGGCCAAGGGCATCGATGCCGACATCATCATCGAGCAGGAACTGCCGCCGGAACTGAAGGACAAGAACGTCTCGACCGAGGGTGAGGCGGGCCTCAAGGGCCACCTCACCAATGAGGCGGGCGGCGACGAGGGCGGCGGCTCCTCCGCCTATGTCCCCGAGGACAAGACCAAGGACATGCAGCTCAAGGCAGCGATCGACCTGCTGAATGGCGTGAAGGTCGTTTCCAATGTGAAGCCGAAGGACGAAAAGCCGTCGGACACAAAGGACAGCACCACCGCCAACTGAGTCCGCCCCGGCGTGATGCGCAGACCCGATACCCGGCTCCGGCCGGGTATTTTTTTGCCTCAAGCCTGCCGCAAGCCCTGAAGCTTACGCTACGTTGCATGAGGCGTATCCGGTGGAAAACAGCAACTTCCCCGTTTAGGTTAACAGCGCGTTAACGGTTGGAGGCCAAGAGTGCTGTTTCGAATCATGACCTTCGCAAACGCCTGATCCATGCACCGCGACGAGTTACGCCACCCGTTGAGAAAGCGCAGCCTGCGTGAACGGCTGTGGGCGAAGCGCCCCAGCTTGCTTGGTGCGGCTGCAGTGGGTCTGGCTGTGGCCTTTCTGGCGGGCGGCATCTGGCTGGTGAGCACGCCGCGGCCCTTTGCGGGCGAGCCCGTGGTGCTGGCCGACATCCCGCCCGTTGCGGAACTGACAACCTCCTCCATCACCCGCATGGACGAGCCGCAGGCTGAACCCGGCAGCGCGGACGACGGGCCATTTGACGCCATGGACGAGTCCGCACCTGCGGAGGAGGAGGCCAGCGGAACCGTAAAGGTCATCCGCGGCGCATCCGGTGTCACGGAAATCACCGTGCTCGGCGAAACCGGGGAGGAGCCACAGGATGGCGATGACGCCACGCCGGGCCAGATGGAAGCGCAGATCATCATGGCGCGTCACCGGCCGATGCAACCCGCCCCCATCGCGGCGGTGACGGAAGAGACGGAATCAGGCCCCCTGCCCCGAATCTCGGCGCGCGGGCGAAAGCCCTTCGATGCCTATTCGCAGGTGACGCCGCTTGCGGTGTCAAGCTCCGGCCGGCCCAAGATCGCCATCGTGCTGGGCGGCATGGGGCTCAATGCCCGGCTGACGGCAGCGGCGATCAAGGAACTGCCGGGGGACATCACCTTCGGCTTTGCGCCCTATGGTGAAAACCTTCAGGAACAGGTGAACCGCGCCC
Source organism: Aestuariivirga sp. (assembly GCA_044236665.1). Taxonomy (GTDB): domain Bacteria; phylum Pseudomonadota; class Alphaproteobacteria; order Rhizobiales; family Aestuariivirgaceae; genus Aestuariivirga. The sequence goes on from JBIIGF010000014.1 coordinate 7,963, forward strand.
GGGCCCGTGGCCACGAAATCCTGCTGCAGCTGCCGATGGAGCCGGTGGGCTTTCCGGCCAGCAACCCCGGCCCCCACACGCTGCAAAGCGAGGTGACAACCGAAGAGAACCTTGCATCGCTCCATTGGCACATGAGCCGCTTTGCGGGCTATTCCGGCGTCACCAACTATATGGGCGCGCGGCTTCTGGTGAGCGAGGCGGCGCTGACGCCCGTGATGCGCGAGGTGAAGGACCGTGGCCTCGTCTACCTCGAGGATGCCACCGTGAACCTCACCCTCTCGCCCAAGGTGGGAGAGGCGCTGCGGCTTCCCATGCGGCGCGCCTCCACGGTGATCGATGCGGAGCCAACCGCCCCAGCGATTGCCGCGGCACTGGAACGGCTGGAACAGGAGGCCACCGCCACGGGCTTCGCCATCGGCACCGGCTCGGGCCTGAAGGTGACCATCGAAACAGTTGCCGAATGGGCCAAAACCTTGCAGGAGAGGGGCATATTGCTGGTGCCCGTGAGCGCCGCCTACAAGGGAAGGCCGACCTGATGACGAAGCATGACGAGATCACCGCCTACCGCCCCTGCGTGGGCGTGATGCTGCTGAACAGCCAGGGCCTGGTGTGGATCGGACGCCGCTTCGACAAGATCAATGACGAGGGCAAGGGCCATTGGTGGCAGATGCCGCAGGGCGGCATCGACGAGGGCGAGGACGAAGGCCGTGCCGCCCTGCGCGAACTCGCTGAGGAAACTGCCGTCACCTCGGCCGAGGTGATCGCCGAATCGCAGCGCTGGTACACCTACGATCTGCCCGCGCATCTCATCGGCAAGTCGTGGGGCGGCCGCTACCGTGGCCAGAAGCAGAAGTGGTTTGCCCTGCGCTTCACCGGCCATGACAGCGAAATCAACCTGGCGCCGCCGGGCCACAAGCAGGAATTCGACCAGTGGCGCTGGGCGCCGATGGATGAGCTGATGGATCTGATCGTACCCTTCAAGCGCGGCGTCTATGAGCAGGTCATCGCCGAATTCCGCCATCTCGGCGCCTGATCCGGGTCAGCATCAGATGAGCGGTCATCATTTCATTTTCGATTGCGATGGCGTTCTGGTTGATTCCGAACCGCTGTCCATGAAGGTCGATGTCGAGATCCTCGCCGAACATGGCGTCACCATGAGCGAGGACGAAGCACACCGGCGCTTCGTGGGCCGCACCTTCGCCGCCATGATCGACGAGGTGACGCGCGACTTCGGCGTAGCATTTCCACCCGATACCTCGAACCAGAAAGACCTCCGGCTGCTCGCGCTCTATGAGCGGGAACTGGTCGCGGTGGATGGCGTTGCCGCGGCACTTGCCACCCTTGAGCCGCAGCATTTCAGCGTGGCCTCCAACTCGCCTTACGAGCGCGTTGAAACGGCCTTGCGCATCACCAGGCTCACGCCGTTCTTCGGCAACCGCATCACCACCTTCGAGCATGTGGCGCGCGGCAAGCCGGAGCCCGATGTGTTCATCGAAGCCGCACGCCGGGCGGGTTATGAACCAAAGGACTGCATCGTGGTGGAGGATTCGGTCACCGGCGTCACGGCGGCGCATCGGGCGGGCTGTTTCGTGCTCGGCTTTACCGGCACCAATCCGCACCCTGAGGAACATGCCACGAAGCTTGTGGAGGCGGGTGCTCGCGCCACGTTCCGGCACATGTCGGCACTGCCGGAACTGGCGCGCAAAAGAAGTCTTTGACATTGCACTGCAACACGCCCATATGGGACCTGTTGCTTGAGGCCGATTTCAAGGAATACGTGAGGCGCACATCTGTTGCAGCCGTTCCGGCCTGGACAAGCTAACTCCCGAACATACCTTTCACGTGGGTAGGTTTCAGCGCCCGCCCTCGCTTTCATGGATCGTCCATGACAGCTGTTTCGGACATGGCTTGCGCTGCCTCCATCACGCTCCGAAATAGAAAGAATATTGACGTGACGACTTTTTCCGACCTCCAGCTTTCCGAACCCCTGCTGCGCGCCCTGGCCGCGGAAGGCTACGAAAAGCCCACCCCCATTCAGGCCCAGTCGATCCCCAGCCTTCTTCAGGGCCGGGACCTGCTCGGCATCGCCCAGACCGGCACCGGCAAGACGGCGGCCTTCGCGCTGCCCATCCTGCAGCGGCTTGCCGCAAATCCGGAACGCGCGGCGAAAGGCACCTGCCGCGCCCTGATCCTGTCTCCGACGCGTGAGCTCGCCTCGCAGATCGCCGACAGCTTCAAGGCCTATGGCAAGTTCATGAAGCTCTCACGCGCTGTCGTGTTCGGCGGCGTGTCGCTCAACAAGCAGATCGACATCCTGCGCGGCGGCGTTGACGTTGTCGTCGCCACGCCGGGCCGCCTCGTCGACCTGATCGAGCGCAAGGCGCTGTCTCTGTCCAAGGTCGAGATCTTCGTGCTCGACGAAGTGGACCAGATGCTGGACCTGGGCTTCATCCATTCGATCCGCAAGATCACCGGCATGCTGCCATCCCAGCGCCAGAACCTGTTCTTCTCGGCCACCATGCCGAAGGAGATCGCGGGCCTCGCGGGCAACCTCCTCAACGATCCGGTGCGGGTGGAGGTGACACCCGTCGCCACCACGGCCGAGCGCGTGAACCAGTGCGTGATCCATGTTGATCCCGCCAACAAGGTGAAGCTGCTCGTTGACCTGCTCTCCGACAGCAACATGACGCGCACGCTGGTGTTCACTCGCACCAAGCATGGTGCCGACAAGGTGATGAAGCATCTCTCCAATGCTGGCCTCACCGCGGCGGCGATCCACGGCAACAAGAGCCAGAACAACCGCGAGCGCGCCCTTGCAGGTTTCAAGGCCGGCAAGATCCTGGTGCTGGTGGCCACCGATATCGCCGCGCGCGGCATCGACGTCGATGGCGTGAGCCACGTCGTCAACTACGACCTGCCGCATGTGCCGGAATCCTACGTTCACCGCATCGGCCGCACGGCGCGCGCCGGGGCCGATGGCTCAGCCATCGCCTTCTGCACGCCGGAAGACCGCGGGCTTCTGCGCGACATCGAAAAGACCATCCGCGCCCAGGTGCCGGTGAAGGAGCATGAGCTGGGCCTCAAGGGCATCCAGCAGCTTGCCCCCACCTTCGGCTGGAACCCGGCCGGCAAGGACAAGCCGCAGGGTGCCAAGCCGCATCACCGCGGCCAGAAGCCCAACCGCAACCACGGGAACGGCAATGCCAATGCCAGCGGCCAGCCCAAGCAGGGCAAGCCGCAGGGCCAGAAGCCGCAGGGCAGCCAGCAGCCCAAGCGCAACGCCAACAGCAACGGCGGCGCACAAGCCCCGAAGCGCTCGGGCGGCGGCAGCTGGATGACCGAACTCGGCAAGCGCCAGGGCTGATCATTCAGCTGAGAAATACGAAAGCCCGCCGGAAACGGCGGGCTTTTTGTTTTTCCGTCGAATGACGCCCGTAAGGGTGATGCCCAAAACAAAATCGCCGGAGCGTGGCCCCGGCGAGTTCAATTCATCCCTGATGCGTCAGGTCACAGCGCGCTCTTGAGCGCCTTGAGCTGGTCCAGTGCTTCGGTGGCCTTGCGGGTGGCCTCGCCGGGCTTGGCGTCGGCCAGGTCTTCCTCGGCGTTCTTGATCTGCTTGGCCAGTGCCTCGGCATTGAGTTCGGCCATCGGAATGGCGACTTCAGCAAGAAGCGTGAGGCCCTGCGGGTTCACTTCCACCATGCCGCCCCTCACAAAGATGCGCTCGGTGCCGC
>JBIIGF010000383.1:0-3151 GCA_044236665.1 Aestuariivirga sp.
CGCCGCAGGCGTCGCCCGCCGCACGACGCGCCGCACCATTCGCCGGGGCGCCTATATCGCATCGCTGCCCGGCGGCTGCACCTACGGAACCTATTATGGCTACAGGCTCTATTACTGTGGCGGAACTTATTATCAGGCGTCCGGGGGTGGTTATGTCATCGTGTATTTCTAGGGTCGGGCGCGCCAGTCGATTGCTGCTGGGCGATTGCCCATGATGACACGCATTCTCTTGCGCAGAGCACAGGCCGTGTTTCTCGGCGGTATCGTCTTCGCAACGCCCGCGCTGGCCGTCGAAGGCGGCACGAGTTTCTATTTGCTTGGATCGAAGACCAGCATGGCCGGTTATGTTCCGGGTCCCGGTTTCTATGTGCAGCTTTCAAACTATGCCTATAGCGGCAGTGCCGGCATCGACTTTGAAACAGCCGGGCTTGAACTCTCCGGCGGTGTCGATGCTGATGCGTATATCGCCCTGCCGACCGCGCTATGGGTAATGGATCAGCAGGTGCTGGGCGGCAATCTGGCCTTCTCGCTGACAACGCCCTTGGGCGGAAAGCAGATGGACGCCGGCGTCGTGACCAAGCTTTTCACCCTCGCTTTGCCGGAGCGCAATGTCACCCGCGACAACTGGGCCTTCGGCGATCCGGTTCTGGGCGCAACGCTTGGCTGGCATGAAGGCAAGCTGCATTATTCCCTTGGCGCCCTCCTCAATGTACCGGTCGGGCAGTGGGAACTGGGCAATCCTGTGAACATCGGCTTCAACCGCTGGGTGATTGATACGACAGCGGCCCTCACCTACCTGGACCCCGTCACGCGGATCGAGCTTTCCGGAGCCGCGGGCCTTACTTACAACTTTGAAAACCCGGACACCAACTACAAGTCCGGAACGGAACTCCATGCGGAGGGTGCGGCCATGTATCATGTTTCGCATGGCTTCAGCCTGGGCGTGAACGGTTATGCCTACAAGCAGGTCACCGGAGACAATGGGCCCGGTGACGTGCTGGGCGGTTTTGAAGGCCGTGCCTTCGCGCTGGGCCCGGCGCTCGACTATACATTCATGGTGGGCTCGACACCCGTGGCAACCAACCTGCGCTATTTCTATGAATTCGGTGTTGAGAACCGCCTTGAAGGTCAGGCCGGCTTCCTGAACCTGGCTGTTCCGCTCGGCGGTCATCCGCCCGGAGGTGCCACAGAATAAGTTGCAACACCACTTTGTCGGAGGGGCTCAATGGCTCAGGGCTGGCGTCGGATATGGCAGGAAATGGCCGCACCTCGGGTGATCAGTGCTGCCGTGGCGCTGGTGGCAAGCTGTGCATCGCTGCCGGCGGCAGAGCCGCGGCCGAATATCCTCCTGATCGTTGCGGATGACGCAGGCTATGCCGATATCGGCAGCTACGGTGGTGAAATCCACACACCCAATCTTGATGCCCTCGCCGCCGTGGGTCTGCGCTTCACCCAGTTCACCGCCAGCGCCACGTGTTCACCCTCCCGGTCCATGCTGCTGAGCGGTGTTGACAATCATATCGCAGGCCTTGGCAACATGGCCGAGTTCACGGCGCCCAACCAGAAGGGAAAGCCTGGCTATGAGGGTTACCTCAATCACAGCGTGGCCCCGGTGCCGGCCCTGCTCAGGGCGGCAGGATACAACACCTACATGGCCGGCAAGTGGCACATGGGCGAGGAGCCACCGCATTATCCTGCGGCCCGCGGCTTCATGCGTGATCTCTCGCTCATCCCCGGCGGCGGCAGCCATATGGACGACATGTGGGGCGCAACCGGTGAAAAGCAGCTCTATACCTACAACGGAGATATACTGAAGGCGTTGCGTCCCGGATTCTTTTCGAGCGAGGACTACACCGCCGCCATCATCAATCACATTGCGGAGAACCGGCATGACGGCAAGCCTTTCTTTGCTTATCTGGCACTGCAGGCGCCGCATGACCCGTTGCAGCTTCCGGCGGAATGGCGCGACCGCTACGAAGGCCGCTATGATCAGGGCTATGAGGAAATCCGTGCCGCCCGCATCGCACGGATGAAGTCGCTCGGGATCCTTGACCCCGATGCGGCCGTCTTCCCGGGTCTGCCGACCATTCCGGCATGGAAGGATTTGAACGCTACCGAACAGCGCGAGTCCGCACGCCGCATGGAGCTCTTCGCGGCCATGGTCGAGAGCATGGACGCGAACATTGGCAAGCTCATCGGTGCGCTGAAGGCCAATGGACTCTACGCCAATACGCTGGTCATCTTCTTGTCCGACAACGGCCCGGAGGGCAATATGATGTCAGTTGGCCCGCCATGGGACAGTAGCAATATCGCGGATTGGGGCAAGAAGGGCAGCTTCGTTCAGTATGGCCCCGCCTGGGCGCAGGCCGGCGCGGGCCCGTTCCGCCTGTTCAAGGGGTTCCTGACCGAAGGTGGCATCCGCGTGCCCTTGATCATCGCTGGAAATGGCGTGGCTGGTGGCGGGCGGATATCGGACGCAGTGGTGCATGTCACGGATATCGCCGCAACGATACTTGATGCGGCCGGTGTCCCGCACCCAACCATGTTCGAGGGCAGCATGGTCGCGCCGATGACGGGCAAGCCGTTGGCCCCGATCCTGAACGGCACGCGCGCCACCATTCGCGGGGAAGATGACTGGCTGGGTTGGGAACTGTTCGGTAATCGCGCCATACGCCAGGGTGACTGGAAGTTGCTATGGCTGTGTAAACCCCATGGCACGGGAGGGTGGCAGTTGTTCAACCTCAGGGATGACCCTGGCGAAACCACTGATCTGATCGCAGCGCAGCCACAGATCGCCAGCCAGCTGGCGCGGCACTGGGAAGAGTACGCTTCGACCAACAAGGTGATCCTGCCCGATACATCACCTGTCTGCGCAGCTCGTTGAGCCGTACGCAGAGTCCTTGCCACAGAGATATCCGCCACGATCTCCCGCCCAAAGTCGGTGCGGTGGCGTCTCTGGTGACGACATAGCGATGGCGAGTTCGCGCGAGCCGCGGTACTTGCGCACTTAATTAGAGCGGCACCGCAGAGATATATTATCGAGCGATATCATATATTTAAGTGGCGGAGCGGTCGGGATTCGAAACTCCATTATGCATCGCCCTAAGCCTTTGAAATCACGACATCTAATTCGAGCTACCGACCGCTCCGC
>JBIIGF010000384.1:0-3149 GCA_044236665.1 Aestuariivirga sp.
GCGCAGCACCTGTTGCAGCAGCTTCTCGGCGGCGTCATCTTCGCCCAGAAGATCGCCGATGCGGTCAGCAAGCCCACGGCCTCTGCGGCGCTCGGCTTCAGGCCCCCTGATCCAGCGGCGAAGCTCAGCGGTTTCAAGTGCAGTGAGATGGCCTGAGAAGGCGGAATCCGCCGCATCGAACAGATGGTGGCCCTCGTCGAACACGATGCGGCGGATGCCGCCGGGGGCGGCTTCCTCTTCATCCGTCTGGGCGACACCCAGCGCGTGATCAACAGCCGCCTGATGCAGCACGAGGGCATGGTTGGCGATGACGATGGCGGCATTGCGGCCCGCGCGCACTGACCGCTCGATGAAGCAGCGCCGGTAATGCGGACAGGCGGAATAGATGCACTCGCCACGCCGGTCGGTGAGGCCCAGCGATTGCGCGGTGACGCCGCGGCCCTCGCCGTCAAGCGAGAGATCGCTGAACAGCGACAGGACCCATGACGGGAAATCGCCGCCCACCATGTCGCCATCGCGCGTGAAGCGCGCCCAGCGCGAGATCAGCGCGGCCAGAAGTGCTGTGCGTGGATTGGCGGAGGTGAGCCGGCCGAACACCTCCTGCATGTTGAGCAGGCAGACGTAGTTCTCCCGGCCCTTGCGGATGACGATCCGGCCCTGGCGCTCCTCCGGATTGTCGATGAGGCGCGATGTTTCCTGGTCTAGCTGGCGCTGCAGGTTCTTGGTGTAGGTCGACACCCAGACAGGGGCATTGTTCCTCCGCGCCCAGAGATAGGCGGGTGCCAGATAGCCCAGCGTCTTGCCCAGCCCCGTGCCCGCCTCTGCGAGCAGGATATTGTTGATCTCCTTCGACTGGCGCGGCTGGAAGGCGAATGTGGCAGCGCCTGCATAGGCCGATTGGGAGTTGCGCCGCTCCGCGTCCTCTCCCAGCACTTCGTTGAGGAAGGTCTGTGCTTCAGCAGGCGTTACGGCATCCTGCCGGCCAGGCGGGCGGCCGCCGTCCTCTTCCCATTCCTCCACCCGGTCCCATGCATTGAGGCCGGTGGCGAAGGAGCCGACGTCGAGTTTCGGATTGGCCCTGAGCAGGGCGGCCAGCACCTGCTTCGCCCAGGGCCAGTTGGCGCGGGCGAGGAAGGTTGCGTTTTCCGCCGCCTCGCGGATCAGCGGGTAATGCTTGTTCGACAGGCGCTGAAGCAGGTCCTCCGCGATAAGGCGCACGGTGTCGGCATCCGTGTCGCCCGGGTCCAGCGCCAGCGCGCGGGCAAGGCCCGATGGGGTGGGTGTTGCGAAGCGGGCCGGGCAGACGAAGGCGAAGAGTTCGGCCACATCGTGATGGCGCTGCTCGCGGGCCGCCCGCACGGCCGCTCGCGGGGCCTGTGCGGCAACCCCCAGCCGTTCGATCAGGAAGGCCGAATGGCAGAGCAGGTGCGGGCTGGCGGCCAGCGCGGCGAGTGCGGGCGCAGGTTCGCAGTGTTCGCCATCGATGATGGCGCCCATGCCGGAGGCCACGGCGGTGCGGGGAAACGAATCCATTGTCATCCTGTTGAGCCAATCCCACGTTTAAAGTGGTGGACGGCCGAACGGAAGTGGAACACGGCACGGGAGACAAAAAGATGGACCAGAACGTCATCGACCTTTTCGACCGCTACACCCATGGCGGGATGAACCGCAGGGATTTCCTCGAGAGGCTGAGCCTTCTGGCGGGCTCGGCTGCTGCCGCCACAGCACTTCTGCCCGTGCTCGAGAACAATTACGCCCATGCCGCACTGGTGGCGGAGGATGATCCGGCCATCACGGCGGAGGACAGCGAGATCGCGCCCGGCATCAGGGGCTATCTGGTGCGGCCCGCGGCGGCCGGAACCTATCCGGCCGTATTGGTGATCCACGAAAACCGTGGCCTCAACCCGCATATCCGCGATGTGACGCGGCGGCTCGCCAAGGATGGTTTCGTGGCCTTCGGTGCCGACTACCTGACGCCGCTGGGCGGAACGCCCGCCGACGCCGACAAGGCACGCGAACTGATCGGCACGCTGAAGCCCGCCGACGTGCTTGCTTTCAGCCAGCGGGCGCTTGCCGCGCTCTCCGCGCTGCCGGGGACGAATGGCAAGACCGGCGCCGTCGGCTTCTGCTGGGGTGGTGGCGCGGTCAACGCACTTGCCGCTTCGGGCGACCCCAAGCTCAAGGCCGGCGTCGCCTACTACGGGATGCAGGCACCGGCGGCCGATGTACCGAAGATCGCCGCGCCGCTGCTGTTGCATTATGCGGGGCTCGACGAGCGCATCAATGCCGGGATGAAGGATTACGAAGCCGCGCTCACCGCCAATGGCAAGGCCTTTGAGCTTCATGTCTATGAAGGCGCCAACCATGCCTTCAACAACGATACCAATGCCGCGCGCTACAACAAGGAGGCGGCCACACTGGCCTGGGAGCGCACCGTGGCCTTCCTCCGGAAGTATCTTGGCTAGTTGATTCCGGATGGCTGCCGTGGGCGGGGTTTCGCTCGCGGCGGGCCGCTCGGGCGCGTTTTCAGGCGATGGGCGGGTCCTGACATTGACCCCGGGCGGAAGCCTCCCTAAACAGCGGTTCCATTTCAATCCGGAACCATCAGCACCATGACCGTCGATCCCGCCCTTCGCGCCGCCGCAGAGACCAGCAAGGCCTGGCCTTTCGAGGAAGCCCGCAAGCTGGTCGCGCGGATCAAACGCACCGGCAAGACGGAAGTGCTGTTCGAGACGGGTTATGGCCCTTCAGGCCTTCCCCACATCGGTACCTTCGGCGAAGTGGCGCGCACCACCATGGTGCGCCGCGCCTTCGAACTCCTGTGCGATGTTCCAACCCGCCTTCTCTGCTTCTCGGACGACATGGACGGGATGCGCAAGATCCCCGAAACGGTACCCGATCCCGCCGCGCTGAAGCCCTATCTCCACATGCCGCTCACCTCGGTGCCGAACCCCTTCGGCGGCGATTACGAGAGCTTCGGGCACCACAACAACGCCATGCTCCGCCGCTTCCTCGACACCTTCGGCTTCCAGTACGAATTCGCCTCCGCCACGGACTATTACAAGTCGGGCAAGTTCGATGCGATGCTGCTCCGGGCGCTCGAGAAGTTCGATGACATCATGGCGGTCATGCTGCCGACGCTCGGCGAG
>JBIIGF010000385.1:0-3146 GCA_044236665.1 Aestuariivirga sp.
TCCCTGTCCACCTGATGCCGGTCTGATCCGTGTGGTCTTTCTGCGGGTCCGCCGGGCGGAGGGGACTGGCAGATGAGCAGGACAAGCCCGCGCGGACATAAGCAAAGCGCTGCCGTTAACCAAGTTTTTACAAAGCGGTGGGGCCTGAGCCCGGCGCGGCATAACAATAACGTCATGAGCCGGGATCTGTTTCACAGCCTTGAAGTGATCAGGAGCGCGACGGAGGAAATCCGCCGCGAAAGATGGAGTTGGCACGGCATGCGTGAAGCGCAGATCCTGCGCTGGCGGGTGGCAACCCCGGCGGCCGAGCCAGAGGGCGACACGCCCAGCCCGTTCAGCGAACATCTCGACCGGATCTACGGCCGCTACCGCTGATCGCCGGCCGATGCCGCAGGGCCAAAGCAAGGCCGCCTCACGGCGCGGGCGAGAATACCTGCTTCCAGTCATCCTTCATGCTGACGACGACCCAGCCGCGGGCTGGCGCTTCCTTCAGCGCTTCGACCAGCGTGCCGCTGCTCTTCGGATTCACGTCATACTGGTATTCGCGTTCGGCGTCGGTGTGGCGCACGATCACCCCGAGGCTCGGGTAGGGGTTGGCGATGGTGCCGTATTCCAGCATCTGCTTGTCGCCGTCGCTGTTGCCGAACACCGCAATCGGGCGCTTGCCGATGAATTCGTGAATGCCCACCGGCTTTCCGGCTTTGTCATCGACGAAGAGATGGTCCATCGTCTTGATCAGCACCGGCCCGGTGTCGCGCAGCTCATACTTGACCTGCGCCGTGGAGCCGACGACCTGATCGGGCGGAATGCCATAAACACGCTCGCTCCACACGCGCATGAAGTCCGCGCCGCCGCCTGATACGATGAAGGTCTTGAACCCGTTGGCGCGGAGATAGCGAAGCACCTCCTGCATCGGCGTGTAGGTGAGTTCGTCGTAGCGGCGGTTGAACCGCGGGTGGGTGGCGGTGGCCATCCAGCTTTCGACGGCTTTCTCGAAGTCATCCGTCGTCATCCCCGCATGGGTGAGGGCGATGATATGGATGAGGCCATCGTGGCGCGGGCCCTCCAGCAGCTTGGCGATGTCGCCGGCCAGCAAAGCCTGCACCATCGGGTCGGCCTGCAGTGCGGGTTCAGACGGCGCGCGCCGTTTGATCTCGTCGATTACGAAGGCCATCTGGAAGGGAACCGGGTTTTCGGGCCAGAGTGTTCCGTCATTGTCGAACACCGCGATGCGGTCTGCTTCCGGCACGAAGTCCGGGGAGCCTGGCGTCGTTACCTTCTGCACGAACGAGATGATGGCCGACTTGGAGGCGCTGTCGTTCCAGGCAGGAAGCGGATCGTCGGTGCTGGCCTGAACCGGCGCCAGCGGCAGAAGCAGCGTGAAGGCAAGGCCGGCCAGAAGGCTGCGGCGGCGCAGGCGCGGTTCTCTCGCCGCTTCTGAAATGCTTGTCATGTTGGCCTCCCCGGCGGTGGTGATAGGTCAATTCACTTTAGACACGGCCCGCCGTGCCAACTGTTCACATAACTGCAATTCACGGGCGGCCAGGCAGGGCCCGGCCTCCCGCCAACCGCCGTCAGGGCCGCCGGTCCCATTTCGAGAAGATGTAGAGGCGGAGCGATCCGTTGGAAGAGATCTGCGCGCCCGCCACCTGCCAGTCCGCCACGCGGTTCTTCGCCAGGGCTGCGCGGGTGACCGGATTGGCCATCAGGGCGCGGCGCAGCTTGTTCACGCCGCCCGAATTCTTCTGCACCATGATCTTGTATTCCTGCCAGCTGGGAATGTCGGAGCCCATGGTCGGCATCGGCCAGAAGTCGAGGCGGACAACACCGACGCTCGGCACCTTCTTGATCGACTTCACCTGGTCTGCCCGGCGCCCGGCATTCATGATCGACGACATGGCGGCCCTTGCGTCAATTTCCGTAACCTGGGCCACGGCCTGGGGCGCGGTCATGGACGGGAGCAGCAGTCCGGTGCCGAGAAGAAGAGCGAACAGGAAGGATTTCAGCGTTTTCATGATGTCCTCGAAATGAAACTGAGACGTCTCATGTAGGGCTCTCGGCCCGGGGGTTCAAACCACTTTCTTGTGGTTTGTGGCGCGTGCGGGATCAGGACGCAGGCTCGCCTCCAACCCGCTCATGCCCGACAGGAGGCGCTGCAGGAAGGCCTTGAGATTGGCCCGGTAGCGCGAGGGAACGCTGTCCTCCTCGCCGAGCATGAAGGTGCGTAGCGAAAAGCGGCGATCCGAAATGATTGGAATCAGATCCTGGTGGATTTTCTCCATGACCAGCACCGGCCCAGGCACGCCCTCTGGCAGGGCGGAGCCGGTGAAGCGGTTCGCCACTGGCACGAAAAGATCCGGGTTGAGGATCTGCTCCAGCGCCACGGCGGTCTTCAGCGAGGCTTCATCCCGGTCCACCACATAGAGCACCGCAATGGCGGTTCCCTTCTCATGTATCGTGGCCGTGAGCCCCGCCGCACTTGCCATTTCGCAGAATTCGGCCAGGTGCTGGGCGGGAATATCGATCACGTAATCGCGCCCCGGCCGTTCGGTCAGGGTGGTAAGCACCTTCTCGCGGCCCTCGGGCCTCGTGAAATCCACCAGCGCCGTGCGGCCGGGGAAGTAACCGCGCAGCTTTCCTGCCGGAGCACCAAGGTCGAAGCAGAACGGGTCGCGGTCGCTCGCCAGCAGGAAATCGACAAGCGAACGTGCCAGCAGCGTCTTGCCGTTACCGTCCTGGTCGGAGCACACGAGATAGATGGTCGGAGGTGCAGCCATCCGGCCTGGCCCTCACAGATGCCCGGTCCGGGCAGCAGCGCCGGCCATTGCACCGCCGTTCAGGCGATGGGCATGTTCCGCACCCGGATGAAAATCGGCTGTCGTCATGATTCGACCGTTGAGAATGAACTTGGGGTTAAGCATGTAACATGAGTTGAGCAGTCCGTACACCACACCTGCCAAAAGCCCGGTTGAAAACCGCCTTGCCTTCCTGCAGTTCCTGCAGGGCTCTTTCCGCCGGCTTGGAAAGCCCGGGGGAGTCTGGCAAGAGAGGGCAAACGGGAAAGGCCACACCAATGATTCTGATCTATGCCGGGTGCCTGCTGTTCGGTGGCAGCCACCTTTTCTCGATCATCTTTCCCGGCCTGC
>JBIIGF010000386.1:0-3143 GCA_044236665.1 Aestuariivirga sp.
CGAAGGCGGGCCAGTGCGGGATGGACAGGCGGAAGCCCTCCGCGTCGGATACGCTGCCGGAAAGGCCCAGCACCTGCGCCATCTCGCGGTACATGGGCGCCATCATGGAAGGGAAAGGCAGGCGCGGCGTTTCATGGTGCTGGCGGTCTTCGGCCACCGCATAGGCTTCGAGAATGGCGCGGTCTGAGAGCGTCACCCCGGCGGCCCGTGCCTTGCCCTGGACATAATCGAGAATGCCCGCCTCGAAATCGATGAGCGTGCCGACAACGTCGAAGGTCATCACTTTGCGGTCAGTCAGGGCCATGGCGTTTCCTCTGTGAGGGGGCGAGGCTAGGCCGCGGCGGGTTCAGCGTCATCCGGAAAAAACAGCGGGGCCGCCATGCAGCCCCGCTCTTCCTTCACCTTGTGCGGTATGGATCAGACGATGGTCGTCGTCACCTTGATGTTGCCCTTGGTCGCGTGGGAATAGGGGCACACGACATGGGCCTTGGCGGCGATGTCTTCCGCCACCGCCTTGCTGACGCCGGGCAGCGAGACATCCAGCGCCACCTCGATGCCGAAGCCGCCGCCATCTTCGCGAGGGCCGACGCCCACATGGGCTGTCACGGCGGCGTCCGGCGTGATCGTCACCTTCTCCTTGCCAGCCACGAAGCGGATGGCACCGAGATAGCAGGCTGAATAGCCCACGGCGAAGAGCTGTTCCGGGTTGGTGCCCTTGTTGTCGCCGCCCATCTCCGTGGGCAACGAGAGGGCGAGGTCGAGCTTGCCGTCATCGGTCTTGCCGCGTCCGTCGCGGCCTCCGGTGGATGTGGCATGTGCGGTATAGGCAATCGGCATTGTGGTCTCCTCCTTCAGCTGGCGTCAGTGTGTTCCCGCACCCACAATGGATCACTTGGCGCAGTGCTTCAAGGCTTTACCGCCGGGCGAGAGCCACGCCCACCGCGGCCAGCGCAAAGCCGGCCCAGCCGAGTGGCGGCATCGCTTCGCCCAGCAATGGCCACGCCATGAGCGCCGAGATGGGCGGCACGAGATAGAACAGCGAGGAGACGCGGCTCACCTCGCCAGCGCGGATCATGGCCAGCAGCAGCGACATGGCGATGATGGAATTGCCGATGACGAGGTAGGCCAGCGCGCCGAGGAAGGGCAGGTTCCAGGTGAAGGAGAAGCTCTCGAACATCATGGCCAGCGGCAGCGTGCCCGCCAGCCCGGCCAGATATTGCACGGCATTGGAGACAACCGGGTGGTGGCTCTTTCCGAAACGCTTTTCCCACAGCGTGCCGGCCGTGATGCAAAGGAGGGCACCAACCGCAGCAGCCACGCCGATCGGGTTCTGCAGTTCAACGGCAGACCGCGACATGATGACGGTGGCGGCCCCCGCCAAACCGAGCGCCAGGCCCGCCCAGCGAACCAGGCTCACGCTTTCGCGGGTGAAGCGGGGGGCGATGAGGCCCACGAGGATCGGCTGCAGGCAGACGATGATGGCAACGCCGCCTGCCGAAACGCCCGCCTTGAAGCTGATGTAGGAGAGGCCAAAATAGCCGAACTGGATCAAAAGACCGACAATGGCGAGGTGCATCCAGTCCATGCGGGTCTGTGGCAGCGGCGGCCGCATGATGGCAACAAGCGGGGCCAGCAGCGCGCAGACGCAGGCATAGCGCAGGCTGAGGAAGCTCAGGGGTTCGGCATGGCTGATCCCCAGCTTGGCGACCGAGAAGCCGCCCGACCACAGCAGCAGGAAGATGACGGGCGCGGCGAGAAGCCAGAGGGGTTTGGTGGCGGTCATGGGGTGCGACCATAAGGGCTGTCACTGCCGGGAGCTATCTCCCCACGGCATGCCCCCCGCCATGACATCGCCCGTCTCAACTGCTAGTGAAGGCCCATGCGTGTTCCGCCCTCATTCCTTGAAGACATCCGCGGCCGGGTGACCATCTCCTCGGTCGTCGGCCGCAAGGTGACGTGGGACCGGCGGAAGTCCAATCCCGGCAAGGGCGATTTCTGGGCCTGCTGCCCCTTCCACGGCGAGAAGTCGCCGTCCTTCCATGTCGATGACCGGAAGGGCCGCTATCACTGCTTCGGCTGCAAGGCCTCCGGCGACATCTTCACCTTCCTCGTCGAGAAGGAGGGGCTGAGCTTCCCAGAAGCAGTGGAGCGGCTGGCAGCGGAGGCAGGGCTTCCCATGCCGCAGATGTCGGAGGCCGACCAGCGGCGGGAGGCGGAGCGCGCCAGCCTTTATGACGTCATGGAACTCGCCGCCCGGTTTTTTGAGGCCGAATTGCAGGCGGCGCGGGGGGCAAGGGCCCGCGGCTACCTGGCCGACCGGCAGCTTTCCACCGCCATTCAGAAGGAATTCCGGCTGGGCTATGCGCCTGATGACCGCTCGGCGCTGCGCGCGCACCTCGCGGACAAGGGCATCGGGGTGGAGCAGATGGCGGAGGCCGGGCTTGTCATCGCCGGCGAGGACATCCCCGTTGCCTATGACCGGTTCCGCGACCGGGTGATGTTCCCGATCCGCGATCCGCGCGGGCGGGTGATCGCCTTCGGGGGGCGGGCGCTCTCCAAGGATGTACCGGCGAAATATCTGAACTCGCCGGAAACGCCGCTCTTCCACAAGGGCGGCGTCCTCTACAATCTCGACAAGGCGCGCGGGCCCGCACATGAGAAGGGTCAGATCATCGCGGTCGAGGGCTATGTCGATGTCATCGCCATGCACCGCGCCGGATTGCCGCAGGCGGTGGCCCCGCTCGGCACGGCGCTGACCGAGGACCAGCTCCGCATCCTGTGGAAGCAGGCCGCCGAACCCATCCTCTGCTTCGACGGCGACGCGGCAGGCCTCAAGGCCGCCTACCGCGCGCTGGACCTCGCGCTGCCGGTTCTGGAACCCGGCCACTCGCTCCGCTTCGCGCTGTTGCCCGAGGGGCAGGACCCGGACGACCTTCTGAAGGCCCAGGGCCCGGAGGCCGTGCGCGCCGTGGTGGAGGCCGCCCAGCCCCTTTCCGACATGCTGTGGCAGCGGGCCCTGTCCCAGAACGACCGCTCGACGCCCGAGCGACGGGCCCAGTTCGAACGAGATTTACGTAGCATAATCAGTGCTATAACTGATGAAGTTGTGAAAAAGCATTATCTTGCCGAATTTGGTGAGCGGA
>JBIIGF010000387.1:0-3142 GCA_044236665.1 Aestuariivirga sp.
CCAGCCGTTCCTTCAGCACCGTCAGGCCCGCCGCCATGGCGTGGCCGCCGCCCTTCTCGATCAGCCCCGATTCGAAGGCCTCGCGCACAGCGCTGCCGAGGTCCACGCCGGGAATCGACCGGCCGGACCCGGAGGCAAGCCTGCCATCCCTGTCTTCCGCCAGAACGAAGCTCGGCAGGTTGAAGCGTTCCTTGAGGCGGGCGGCGGCAAGCCCCACCACGCCCGGATGCCAGCCCTTGGCCGAAACCACCAGCACCGAGGCAAGCCGCTCCCGGCCCAGCATGGCGTCAGCCTGCATCATGGCCTGATCGACGACGGCGAGTTCGATCTCCTGGCGCTCGCGGTTCAGCCGCTCGAGCTCCTGCGCGATCTGTGCCGCTTCGCCCCGATCGGCAGTGGTCAACAGCTTCAGGGCCATGGCGGCATTGCCGATGCGGCCTGCGGCGTTGATGCGCGGGCCAAGTAAGTAACCCAGCGCATAAGTATCGGGCTTGCGCTTGAGGCGCGAAACATCGGCGAGGCTCGACAGCCCGGCATTCTCGCGCCGCGCCATGATCTTGAGCCCTTGCGTGACATAGGCGCGGTTCAGCCCCTTGAGCGGCACCACGTCGCACACCGTGGCAAGGCTCACGAGTTCCAGCCATTGAAGCATGTTGGGCTCAGGGCGCTGGCCGCCATACCAGCCCTTGCTCCTGAGCACCTTGTTCACGGTGGCGATGAAGATCATCGTGACGCCCGCCGCGCAGAGATAGCCTAGTCCCGATATGTCATCCTGCCGGTTCGGGTTGATGACGGCATGCGCCTCCGGCAGCACCTCGCCCGCCTGATGATGGTCAACGATCAGGGTGGTGAGGCCGAGTTCGGCGGCGCGGGCCAGCGGGTCATGCGCCATCACGCCACAATCGAGCGTCACCAGTACTTGTGCGCCATTGGCCTGCAACTGCTCCACCGCGCGCTGGCTCGGGCCATAGCCCTCTGTCAGGCGGTCGGGGATGTGAACGCTGCAGGATGATCCGACCGCGCTCAGGAAGGATGAGAGAATGGCCGCGGAGGAGACGCCATCAACGTCATAATCGGCGATCACGCCGATCTTCTCCTGTGCCATGATGGCATCCGCCAGCCGCGCCGCGCCCTTCTCCATGTCCTGCAGCGCGGAGGGCTGCGGCATCAGGCTGCGGATGGTCGGATTGAGAAAGGCTTCCGCCTCATCCACGCCCACGCCGCGCGCCGCCAGCACGCGGCCCAGGATTTCCGGCAGGTCATGGCGCTGCGAAATCGCCTCCGCAATGCGCTGGTCGTCAAGCCGCGCCCGCCACCGCCGCCCCGAGGCCGAGCGTTCGACATTCAGGAAGGGGCGTGGCGCGGCGCCGGTGATCAAAGCCTCTCGATCCGGATCATGCGCGGATGCGAAGCGACGTGGCCGTCCTTCTCGATGCGCTCGAGCGCGGCACGCATGGCGCTTTCCACGGTGTCATGGGTGATGAGGATGAAGGGCGCAGTGGCGCGCGGCGCATCCTTCTCGGTCTTGCCGCGCTGGAAGATGCTTTCGATCGAAATCTTCTCATCGGCGAGGATCTTCGCCACGGCGGCAACGGCACCGGGCTTGTCATGCAGGGTGAGGGCCACATAGAAGCCGCCCTCATGGGCCTTGGGCGGGGCGGCCTTGTAGGGGCGAAGCTCCGCCGCCGGAATGCCGAATACGGGCCGGAAATTGCCGCGTGCGATATCCACGATGTCGGAGAGAACGGCGGAGGCCGTCGGGTGCGCGCCAGCGCCGCGGCCTTCCAGCATCAGGTCGCCCACGAAATCGCCCTTGACCACCACGGCGTTGAATACGCCATCGGTATCCGCCGCGGGCGAGCCCTTGGGAATGAGCGTCGGGTGAACGCGCTGCTCGATCCCCTGCTCGCTGGCCACCGCCACGCCGAGCAGCTTGATCTTGTAGCCCATCTCGCCAGCCTGGCGGATGTCATCGAGCGTGATCTGCTCGATGCCCTCGATGTCGATGGCCTTGAGGTTCACCTCGGTTCCGAAGGCCAGCGATGTCAACACGGCGAGCTTGTGTGCCGTGTCGAAGCCGCCCACGTCGAAGGTCGGGTCGGCCTCGGCATAGCCCAGCGCCTGGGCCTCCTTCAGCACATCCGCGAAGCTGCGGCCCTCATTCGCCATCTTGGTGAGGATGTAGTTGCAGGTGCCGTTCATGATGCCGAACAGCTTGCCGATGCGGTTGCCTGCAAGGCCCTCACGGATCGTCTTGACGATCGGGATGCCGCCCGCCACCGAGGCCTCGAAATTGAGCGCCACGCCCTTGTCTTCCGCCAGCCGCGCCAGCGAAGCGCCATGATGTGCGAGCAGCGCCTTGTTGGCGGTGATGACATGCTTGCCGGCACGAAGAGCGGTTTCGACGGCGGCCTTGGCCGGGTCGCCCTCGCCGCCCATCAGTTCGATGAAGACATCGACACTGGGGTCCGCCGCCAGCTTCACGGGATCATCATGCCAGGTGAGCTTCGACAGGTCGTGTCCGCGGTCCTTGCCCTTGGCGCGCGCCGACACGGCCACCACCTCGACCGCCCGCCCCGCCCGGGTGCGCACCAGCCCGCCATGCCGGGCCAGAATGTCCAGCACCCCCGCCCCGACAGTGCCCAGCCCCGCAATCCCAAGCCGCAATGCATTCGTCATGTCGCTACCCGCAAAACCCTACCGGTGAATCTTCCTCAACGTGGCCCGCCTTATGGCGGGAACCGGCCGCGAAGGCAAGGAAGGGGCAGTTGCCAGCCATCGGAGCACCCGTCGTTGCTGCCAATTCCTTCAACCGTCATCCTGGCGAAGGCCAGGATCCCGCTTTGTTTCCACATGGCCGTGATCCAAAGCTGGACCCCGGCATGCGCCGGGGTGACGGTAGCGCCTGAAAGTTCGGGAACCCAGGAAATCCGGGTTCATTCCCACGACCTGCTGGTCACTCCCGCTCGACGAGATGCTTCGGACTGAGTGGCGGGCCGGAGACCCGAGGCACCAAGATCCGAAGCTCTATCAGCCCCATGAAGCAACGATGCCGCACCGCAGCATTGCCTTGCCCAGCCCCCTCCTCATTACCAATTTGCCTTTTGGTGCAGGCGTTTTACAGTTCTGCCACATTCGCCCT
>JBIIGF010000388.1:0-3137 GCA_044236665.1 Aestuariivirga sp.
GGCGGTGCTGAACGAGTTGTCGCGCCTGCTCCCGGCGTCGGCGTGGCTCGACAGCGTAGCGCTCGACAACGACAAGATCGAGATGAAGGGGCAGGCCACCGATGTGCCGGCCCTCATTTCCATTCTCGAGGAGGCGGCGATTTTCCGCGATGTGAACTTCGCGTCGGCCACACAGGCCAATGCCGGGCGCAGTGCTGATGCCTTCGCAATCGAGGCGGTCCTGGAGAACGGGCCGGCGGAGGCCGCGCCATGAGTATTGCCGGCACCATCGCTGGCCTGTCGCCACTGGCGCGCAAGGGCGGCCTCTATGTGCTGGCCGGGGCTTTGGTTGCCCTGCTGCTGGCCGTTCTGCCCTTCATGTCGCTGGGGGGCCTGCGCGAGCAGGCGGCAGCCGAGAGGACACAGTATGAACTGATCGCCGCGCGGGCCGCCCGCCTTGCCGAGGGCGGACGCGTGCGCTTGACGGACGCGGATGAGCCAGTCCGTCTGTTCCTGCCCGGCGAGACGGCGGGAACCACGCTCGCGGCCTTCCAGACCATCGTGACAGCGGCGGCGGCGCGCAGCGGCCTGACTGTCATGCGCATGACGCCACTTCCCGGCGAAGCGGTAGGCGGCGTGCCGGCCTACCGGCTGTCGGTCGATGCCACGGGCTCCATCGAGCAATTGCGTGGCTTCCTCGCCGATATCGAATCCGGCCTGCCGCTGGTGACGGTAACCGGCTTCGACCTCAAGCCGCAAACGGCGCCGGAACTGGGCGCACAGTCCTACCCATCGGAGAGCTTGGCGCTGACGCTGCGCCTTCAGGCCTATGGCCGGGGAGGCTTGCAATGAACAGGCGCCTTGCGCTCATGAGCGTTACTGCCGCCGTGCTCGGTGCCTACGTGCTGATCGGCGAGGGCGGTGTGCTCTCCGGTCTCTGGCAGCCGTCGCCGCCTGAGCGCGGTGCCGCAGAACCGGTCGCCGTGCAGGATGCCGCCGTTCCGGGCGGTGCGCCGCGTGAAGGCGTCAAACTCAATCCGCTCGAGGGTTTGGATGCACAGTCCTTCCCGGCGATCGTGGAGCAACCACTGTTCAACCCTGGCCGCGCGCCGCGGCCCGCCGAAGTGCCGCCCCCGGTGGAAGACCCGGCTCCGGCACCCGAACCCGCGCCGGAGCCCATGCCGGAGGCCGCTGGCCCTGTGGCGGCGGATTACCGGCTTCTCGCGGTATCCTCAGGCCCGGCAGGCCGTGTCGCCGCGTTGCGCTTCAACCAGACCGGCGAAGTGCTGTACCTGCGCGAGGGTCAGGACGTTGAGCAGTGGAAGGTGCTTGCGGTCGGCCCGCGCAGCATCACCATCGGCACGCCAGAGCAGAATGTCGAACTTGTCATGTTCGAGAATACCGGTGAGCAACCCGAAGGGCCGGCGGGTGCGGAGGGGGAAAACCCGGACATGGCCTTGCCCCCCGACATGTTCACGCCAACGGACCCGATGCCCGACAGCGGCAACTGACAACAGGGGCGTGGTACCTCAGTTGAAATTCAGGTTGCGCATCTTGTCGCGCAATTCCTGGGATTCGCGGGCGGCTTCTTCGCCGTTGCGGATGATCTTCGGCGTGATGAAGATGATGAGCTCGTTGCGCCGCGCAGTGTTGTCGGTGGTGCCGACCAGGTTGCCGAGCAGCGGGACCTTGTTGGCGCCCGGCACGGTCTGGCGGATGCCGTCCTCGCGGCCGCTGATCAGGCCGCCGAGCAGCACCGTTTGCTGGTCGTTCACCGACACCTTGCTGGTGATGGACCGCTGGGTGAAGGTCGGGTTGTTGCCGACGCCCACGTCGCCGGCAGGCCGCTCGGCAGAGAGTTCCTGGCCGAGTTCGATGGTGACCACGCCATTGGCGTTGACGCGCGGCTTCACCTTCAGGATCACACCGGTGTCGCGGTACTCGAAGGAGTTCATGCTGTTGCCGCCATCGGTGATGAGCGTCTGCGTCTGGATCGGTACCTGATCGCCGACCTTGATGGTGGCGGTTTCGTTTTCGAGCACCAGCACCGAGGGCGAGGACACGACACGCACATTGGTGACGCCCGACAGTGCGTCGATCACGACCTGCGGATCGGAGATGCTGCCGACGAAGAAGTTCATGCCGGGGATGGCCGGCTTCAGCGTGATTCCGTTGCGGGTTCGCGTTGCATCATTGCCGAAGAAGCCTCCGCCCACGTCGCCGTTGTTCAGATAGGCCTGCACGCCGTAGCGCAATTCGTTATTGAGCACGACCTCGGCGATTGTGGTGTTGATCAGCACCTGTGTGGCTGGCGCATCGATCTGGCGGAGCATCGACAAGATCTTGCGATATTCCTTCGGCGTCGACCTGATGATGATCGTGTTGTTGGACGGATTGGCCGTGATGCGGATTCCCGAACCGGAACCACCCTGGAAATTGGCCGGGTCTTCGGGCCCCGTGGTGGGGCTCGTCAGGTCGATTTCACCCGAAGCACCTGCCGCCTGGCCGGACTCCGCACCACCCTGCGACGACTGCTGCTGTTGCTGGGATGCGCTTTCGGTATCGTTCATCGACACCGCCATGGTGTCGCGGTCGGGGGCCACCTCGTCGGATGCTCCGGCACCACCGCTGCCGCTGTCCGTGAAGGTAGCGCGGAGGATTTTCGCCAGTTCCACTGCGTTGCCGTTCTGCACGGCATAGACGTAAACATTCGGATCGGTGACGCTCGCCTGGTCCAGCCGCTTGATCCAGTTCAGGGCGCGCCGCACCTTGGCCTGGCTGTTGGCAATGGCGATGATGCCATTGAGGCGCGGTACCGGGATGACCTTCAGGGCATTGGGGCCGGCGGCAGCGCTATCCTCGGCGAACACCGCCTCCACCTTCTTCGCCACGTCGTCGGCGCGGCCATTTTCCAGAATGGCGATGCTGGCGGTCTGGGTCTTCATCCAGTCCACGTCGAAGGACATGACGACGTCGACGAGCGCGCGGCGTTCCTCCGCCGGGCCGCGGATCAGGATCATGTTGCCGACCTTGGAGGCGCGGACACTGCCCGAGCGTGCGACGAAACTGTCCACCAGTTCCATCAGCGTTGCGGGGTTGATGTAGCGGAGCGGGATGGCGTTGACGCCATAGCCC
Source organism: Aestuariivirga sp. (assembly GCA_044236665.1). GTDB lineage: Bacteria > Pseudomonadota > Alphaproteobacteria > Rhizobiales > Aestuariivirgaceae > Aestuariivirga. The sequence goes on from JBIIGF010000388.1 coordinate 3,115, forward strand.
TCAGAGACCTGCTTGCCGAAATC
>JBIIGF010000391.1:0-3133 GCA_044236665.1 Aestuariivirga sp.
TCCAATGCCGTCAATGGCGTTCAGCTCCGTCCATGCATCCCCCTCCATGGCCTCCGCCGCGATCATCTCGTCGCGGAAATGCGCGGCCGTGCCATAGGCACGGGCCAGTGCGCGCGCCGTGGTCTCACCCACATGGCGGATGCCGAGCGCAAAGATGAATCGGTCGAGCGCGATGCTGCGGCGTTCGTCGATGGCGGCGAAAAGTTTCCTGACGCTCGCCTCACCCCAGCCTTCGCGGTTCTTCAACCGCTTCAGGGCCGTCCTGTCCCGCTGTTCCAGCGTGAAGATGTCACTCGGCCACTGGATCAACTCATCGGCATAGAATTCGGCGATGATCTTGTCGCCCAGCCCTTCGATGTCGAAGGCATTGCGCGAGGCGAAATGCTTCAGCCGCTCCACCCGCTGCGCCGCGCAGATGAGGCCACCCGTGCAGCGGCGCACCGCATCAAGCTTGCCGGACTCTCTCTCCTCACGCACCGCGTGGGAGCCGCAAACCGGGCATTGCTGCGGGAAGCGATAGGGCTTCGCCCCGGCGGCGCGCTTCTCCGGCACGAAGCCAAGGATTTGCGGGATCACATCACCGGCACGCTGCACGATCACCGTGTCACCCTCGCGAATGTCCTTGCGCGCGATCTCATCTTCATTGTGGAGCGTGGCATTGGTGACGACGACGCCGCCGACAGTAACGGGCTTCAGGCGCGCCACCGGCGTCAGCGCACCGGTGCGGCCGACCTGAATGTCGATCTTCTCCAGAACCGTCATCGCCTTCTCGGCGGAGAACTTATGTGCCAGCCCCCAGCGTGGGCTGCGCGAGACAAAGCCCAGACGCTGCTGCCAATCGAGACGGTTCACCTTGTAGACAACCCCGTCGATATCGTAGCCCAATTCAGCGCGCTGGCTTTCGATGAAACGGTAATGCGCCAGAATCTCGTCCACCGAGCGGCAGAGCTTGGTCAGCGGATTGGTGGGAAGGCCCCAATGGGCAAAGGCCTCGATCACGCCCATCTGCGTATCGGCGGGAAGTGCCCCGGTTTCACCCCAGGCATAGGCGAAGAACTGCAGCGGCCGGGCCGCGGTGATCGCGGCATCCAGCTGGCGAAGCGAGCCCGCCGCCGCGTTGCGCGGATTGGCGAAGACCTTGTCATTGGCCTGCAGCTGCTTTTCGTTCAGCGCCGCAAAATCCCTGTGCGACATGTAGATCTCGCCGCGCACCTCGAACACATCCGGAGCATTGCCGGCGAGCAGCTTCGGCACCTCGGCAATGGTCATCACATTGGCGGTGACGTTCTCGCCCTCGAAGCCATCACCCCGCGTTGCGGCCTGCACCAGCCTGCGGTTCTCATAGCGGAGCGAAATCGACAGGCCGTCGATCTTGGGCTCCGCCGTGACCGCGACCGGTTCATCATCAGGCAGGTTGAGAAAACGCCGGATGCGGCCGATGAAGTCCACCGCGTCCTCATCCGAAAAGCCGTTGGCGAGCGACAGCATGGGAACCGCGTGACGGATCTTGCCGAATTTTTCGACAACGGCGGAGCCGACGCGGCGCGAAGGCGAATCCTCGCGGATCAGGTCGGGAAAGCGCGCCTCGATGGCCTCATTGCGGAGCCGCAGCGCATCATAGTCGGCGTCCGATATCTCGGGCGCGTCCTGCTCATGATAGGCGCGGTCATGCCGGGCGATTTCCTGCGCGAGCCGCGCCAGTTCGGCGGCTGCTTCAAGCGCGTTGAGATCGGCGACGGGGGTCGGGGCGGCTTTCTTCGCCATCCCTCAGCCCCTGCCCTGCAGCAGTTCATCGGCCTGGGCGCGCGCGGCCTCCGTCACCTGCGCGCCCGACAGCATGCGGGCCACCTCCTCGCGGCGGCTCTTGGCTTCGAGTGGCTGCACGCGCGTCACCATGCGCTTCGAGGAGACTTCCTCCATCTTGGAGATCAGCATGTGCTGGGTGGCGCGCGCCGCCACCTGCGGGCTGTGCGTTACCGCCAGCACCTGAAGGTTTCCGGCAAGCCGGGCGAGCCGTGCTCCGATGGCATCCGCCACGGCACCACCAACACCGGTGTCGATCTCATCGAAGATCAGCGTCGGTGCGGAGCCCTTGGAGGCGAGGATCACCTTAAGCGCCAGCATGAAGCGGGCCAGTTCACCGCCCGAGGCCACCTTCATGAGGGGGGCGAGCGGCGTTCCGGGGTTTGCGGCCACCATGAATTCGATACGGTCGATGCCCTGCGGCCCTGGCTTTCCGGCATCGGTTTCGATTGCGGTTTCAAAGCGCGCGCGCTCCAGCTTCAGGGGCGGCAGTTCCGCCATCACCGCCTTGTCCAGCGCCTTCGCCGTCTTGCGGCGCTTGTTGGAAAGCTTCTCGGCGGCGGCATCGAAGGCATCGCGCGCCGCCTTCCAGTCCTGCTCCAGTTTCCTGAGGCGCCCACCGCCATCAGTCAGCGCCTTCAGTTCGGTGTCGAAGCGCTCACGCACCTGTGCGAGCGTATCGACCGTGCACTTGTACTTGCGGGCGGCGGCGCGGAGTGCGAACAGCCGCTCCTCCGATTTCTCCAGTTCCTTCGGGTCGAACACAAAGGACCGCTGGGCTTCCGCAATCGCGCGCTCGGCTTCGGAGATTTCGGCCAGCACCCGGTCGAGCGCCGAACACACGTGGTCGAGCCTGCCGCCCGCCGTCTCGCGCCGCCGCTCCAGCTTGCGCAGCGCGGCGTTGAGGCGGGCAACCGAGGTACCGTCCCCGGCCAGCGCCTCCTCGGCGTCGGTCAGCGCCTCGGCATATTGCTCGGCCGACATCATCATCTGCCGCGCCTCGGCAAGCTTGGCCTCCTCGCCCTCGATCGGGTTGAGGGCGCGCAGTTCCTCCGCTGCATGTTCGAGATAGTCGCGCTCGGCCTCAGCGCGCTCCATGAGGCTCCTGTGCGCGGCCAAGGCCTCCGCAGCGGCAGACGCCTTGGCCCACAAGGCGCCGACCTCGGCAACCTCGGCCTCATGGCCGCCAAAGGCATCGAGCAGGCGGCGGTGGGCTGTCACATCGACAAGCGCGCGGTCAGCGTGCTGGCCGTGGATCTCGGCCAGCGCCAGCGCAATCTGGCGCAGCAGGTTGAGGCTGACCGGCTGATCATTGATGGCGGCGCGGCTG
>JBIIGF010000390.1:0-3133 GCA_044236665.1 Aestuariivirga sp.
ATTACAATTGGTAATATCAGAATGAACCTCACCCAGCGCCGCCTTCTGCCCTCCACCAGCGCGCTTGCCGCCTTTGAGGCGGTGGTGCGGCTTGGCAGTTTTTCCGCCGCCGCCGAAGAGCTGGCACTGACACAGGGTGCCATAAGCCGCCAGATTGCAGTGTTGGAAGAGCTTCTGCAAATGTCGCTGTTCGTGCGCGGCAGCCGCGGCGTCACCCCTACGGAAGAAGCCCGCGCCTATGCCCGGAGCATCGGGGAGGCCTTGCTGCTGATCCGCTCTTCGACGCTCGATGCCATGACCAGAACTCAAGGCAACAGCCTGACACTGGCCATTCTTCCCACATTCGGCACACGTTGGCTCATGCCACGCATCAGGGGTTTCGTGGCCGAACACCCGGATATCACGCTGAGCTTTGCCACGCGCATCGGCAAGTTCGACTTCGACGCGGAAGGAATCGACGCCGCCATCCACATTGGCGCAGCCGATTGGCCCGGGGCAGAGTGCACCTTTCTGATGAACGAACTGGTGGAACCGATGGCCAGCCCGCAGTTCCTGCGTGACAATCAGGTGACCACCCCAGGGGATCTGGGAAACCTCACCCTCCTCCACCTCACGTCACGCCCCGGCGCATGGGAGCACTGGTTCAGAAGCCTCCGCCTCGACATGCCGCCCGCCCGCATGATGCGCTTCGAGCAATTCTCCACAGCCGCACAGGCCTGTATCGCGGGGCTCGGCGTGGCACTGCTGCCACGCTTCCTGGTGGAAACCGAATTGGCGTCCGGCACGCTGGTGCCCGCCTATCCGCACCCCGTCGTGAGCCCCAGCGCCTATTACCTCGTGGCGCCACGCGCCAAGAGCCGCAAGCGCCCGATTGCCGAATTCCGAGACTGGCTGCTGAAGGAAGCCTCGCAATGACGCAGAATGTCATGGCGCCATATTGGTTCTCATGCCATGCCGCTGATTGCCGCCGCCTGAAACTCAGTCCTTCTTCAGCACCGCGCGCGAGATCAGCTTGAAGAACAGGGGATAGGGCAGCAGCCGCACAGTCTTCAGAATGGCCGCAAAGCGGCGGGGGTAGGCCACTTCGAACCGCCCGGCGGCGAGGCCTTCGATGGTGCGCCGGCCAGCCTCTTCCGGGCTCATGAGGAAGGGCATGGGAAAATCATTCTGCGCGGTGAGCGGGGTTGCCACGAAGCCCGGATTGATGACACTCACTGCAACACCCTTGAGCTTCAGCTCCGGCTGAAGGCTTTCGGCAAGATTGATCAGCGCCGCCTTGGTGGGTCCATAGGCCGCTGACTTCGGCAACCCCATGTAGCCAGCGACTGAGGCGATCCACGAGAGATGCCCCTCGCCCCTTGCGATCATGCCGGGCGCAAGTGCTGCCAGACAATTGACGACGCCCATGTAGTTGGTGTCCATCATGTGTGCGAACAGCGCCGGATCAAGATGGTCAGCGGCAACCGGCGTATAGGTACCGGCCCCGAGCACAGCGAGATCGATGGGGCCCAATTCCGCTTCGATCTGCGTTAACGCCGCGCGGCAGGCCGCTGCATCGGTCACGTCGAGCGGCACGGCCAGTATATCCGGGCCAAGCGCCTTCAGCTTCTCGGGTGAGCGCGCCGAGGCCGCGACCCTGACGCCGGCGGAGGCAAGCTGGCGTGCCACCTCTGCACCGATACCGGTGGAAGCCCCGGTGACCCAGGCTGTCTTCCACGGCAGGGGTTTTGCCGGCATCAGATGCCCACGAAGGGCTGGATGAGCCGGGCCGCGAGGGATTTGAAGCGCGTCGGACGCTCGGTTGCAACGAGGCAGATGCAGTCGCCATCCTGATCGACCACCGGCCGGTGCTCGATGGCCTCGTCGAGGTCGGCCACGTCGCCCGCGCCGAAGCGGCCCATGTGGTCGCTGTAGGCGCCCTTGAGAACCAGGGTGATCTCCTCGCCGCCATGGCCATGCTCCGGCATGGCCCGGCCCGCGCTGATGCGCATCAGCTTGAGTTGGCCGCTGGCGCTGCCCGAGAGCTTGACATCCAGCATCGCAACGCCCGGCGCTTTCCTTTTCCAGGCAAGGTCCGAGAACTGCGCCACCGGCAGGCGCCGGGCCAGCGGCAGCGGCAGCTCGGAGCGCGGTGCCTCCGCACTGCGCCGGCCGGTGAACAGCGCCCGCTCGAGCGATGCCATGGTCCGTTCGCGGCACCCGGAGGAGACCGCCGCATCATCCAAGCGCTCGAGGAATGCGCCACCAAGGGCCTCGGCGCTGCGCACGGCGGCACGGCAGGACGGGCACACGGCGATGTGAGACGCGGCCACCACCATGAAGGCCTCATCAAGCGTTCCCGCCGCATAGGCCAGAAGGGTGCTGTCATCGAGATGGTGGGTCGGTATCACAGTCCGGTCTCCAATAGGCGGCGCAAATGGCCATAGGCCAGGCGCATGCGCGATTTAACTGTTCCGAGCGGGATCGACAACCTGGAGGCGATCTCGCTCTGTGGCATGTCTTCGACGAAGGACAAGACCAAAATTTCCCGCTGCTCCTGCGGGATGCTGGCCAGCGCCCGGGCGACGAGGCCGTCCTCCTGCTTGCGGCCGAGCAATTCCTCGCCCTCCGGCGCTTCAGACGGCTCGTCGTAATCGCCGAGTTCGGTCAGCGGCATGTTGCCGTCACGCCGGAACCGGTCGATGCGCAGATTGCGGGCAATCGTGAACACCCAGGTCGTCACCGCGCCCTTGGAGGGCTCGTAGCTCTGGGCTTTCGTCCACACCGCGATCATCGCCTCCTGCACAAGGTCTTCCGCCAGTTCTGCGGAGGTGCTCTTGCGCATCATGAAGCTCTTGAGGCGCGGGGCAAAATGATCAAAAAGCTCGGCGAAGGCTTGCCGGTCCCGGCTTTCTGCCACGCGGCTGATCAGGCGGCGGAGGTGCATTTCCATCCGCTGCTTGTCATCCATTGGTCGCGTATCTGCCGATTCCATTACGGCGAGCATAGCATGTCCTCTTCGTGTACAGGAGTTACGCTTTCGTCAGGCGGGCGGATCACTGATCCGGCCCATCGGGCAGGGCGTAACGATCAGTCAGCACAAGGAGCCAAATCCGTGAACAAGCGCCACATTGCCGTTATCGGATCGGGTATT
>JBIIGF010000392.1:0-3126 GCA_044236665.1 Aestuariivirga sp.
CGAATACCAGCCGGAGTATTTCGACAGGTAGATGTCGCCGTTGGCTTCCATGCGGCGCCAGATCTCCTGCACCGAAATCCGGTGGCGCTCCTGCGTGGTGCGCAGGATGTCATCGGCGCGCGCGTTAAGCTGTTCGCCCATGTCCTCGAACTGGGCCGCTGTGCGGTCGGCGAGTTGCAGGGGCGTCAGGCCCTCACGCGCCGCGGTCTGCTGCATCTTCTGGCCGTGCTCGTCCATGCCGGTGACGAACAGCACGTCAAAACCATCCAGCCGCTTGAAGCGGGCAATGGCGTCCGTGGCGATCCGCTCATAGGCATGGCCGATGTGCGGGGCGCCATTGGCATAGGGAATGGCCGTGGTGATATAGAATTTCGGTTTCGGCATGAGGCTGCAATCTTCTTGTAATCAGGAGGCCTTCAGGGCCTCTTCGAGGCGTATCAGCGCATCGGTGACCGTCTGACGGCGGTCGAGGTTTAGGGCATCCGACTGCCGGAGGGAAGTGTTGATGTCGCCGTGGGCCATGGCCAGCGCGTCCCCCCGGCCCGCCAGTGCCGCCGCCCGGGCCTGCTCGCCGATCCAGCCCACCAGCAGGTCGCAGAAGATGTAGTAATCCTCCGCCGTTTCCCGGCCGCTGAAGGCAGCGGCGATTTCGACCGCGGTTGAGGGCGACAGCTTCGAGCGCTTCAGGAACTCGGCGAAGGCGGCAGCCCCCTTGGAGCCCATGAAATCCAGCGCGCGACCGGGGCTTCCGCGTGACAGATCGGCAGCCTCGTTCAGCCCCTCCTCCGCTTCAACCGCGCCTGGCGGCAGGTTGCGGAGCACGCGCAGTGTCTCCTCGGTGCGCAACGGCTCCAGCGGCAGGTGCAGGCAGCGCGACCGGATGGTGCGGAGTATGCGGCCTGGCTGGTGGCAGACAAGCAGGAAGATGCTCTGCTTCGGTGGCTCCTCGATCAATTTCAGCAGCGCATTTGCCGAGGCGGCGTTGAGTTCATCCGCCGGATCGACGATGGCGACACGCCAGCCACCGGCGCCTGCCGTCTGGCCGAAGAAGTCCTGCGCCTTGCGGGCGTCATCGACGGCGATTTCGGTCTTGAGTTTCTTGGCGCGCTGATCAACCGCGCGCTCGATGACCAGAAGCCCGGGATGCGCCCCCGCCGCCACCTGCCGGAAGGCATGAGTTTCGGGCGCGATGTAGAGGCTGTTGTGAGCCTTCGCCTGTTCCGCCTGCGGGACCTGCAGCAGGAACTTTGCGAAACGGTAGGCGAGTGTCGCCTTGCCGATGCCCTGCGGACCGGAGATCATCCAGGCATGATGCAGCTTGCCGGATTGATGCGCCTGCAGCAGCCGGGTTTCCGCTGCCTTGTGGCCCACAAGCTCGGCGGCGCGGCGCGGGTGCCAGGGCGTGTCGCGCGGGTCCTTGAACTCCTCCGCCATCACAGCACCCCGCTGACGACGGACCAGACATCCTCTGTGACCGCATCCACATCCTGCGCGGCATCGATCAGGCGGCAGCGCTTCGGGTTGCGGCGGAGGATGTCGAGGAAGCCCTCGCGAAGCCTGTTGTGGAAGGCCAGCCCCTTGCGCTCATACCGGTCCTCGGAGAGGGCGTCGCGGCGGCTGCGGGCGCGTTCGAGCCCGATCGCGGGGTCGAGGTCGAAGATCAGCGTCAGGCCCGGCAGCGTCTCTCCCACAACAGCCTTTTCAAGGGCATCGATAAAGGCTGCATCGCATCCTCCCGCATAGCCCTGATAGGCACGGGTTGAGTCCATGAAGCGGTCGCAGAGAACGAACCGGCCCTGCGCCAAAGCGGGGCGGATCACCTGCTCCAGATGCTGTTCGCGCGCGGCATAATTCAGCAGTGCCTCGGACTTCGCCGTCCAGCGCGCAACATCGCCCGACACCAGAAGGCTTCGCACGGCCTCCGCTTCCGGCGTTCCGCCCGGCTCGCGGGTGATCAGCAGGTCATGGCCGCGCTCTGTCAGGCGCTCGGCCAGCCGCCTGATCTGGGTGGACTTGCCGGAGCCCTCACCGCCTTCGAATGTGATGAAGCGGGCCAACATTCAACTGCCGAAGATCATGATATAGATCGAATCGAGCGCACGCGACCACATGGAGGGCTCCGCCGCTACCGGCGCCGCCGTAACCACAGGCACCTCAGCCACGGTTATGCCATCGACAATGAAACGCACCTTGCCCACATCCCTTCCAGCCTCTACCGGGGCCATGAGGGGCCCGCTATAGGCGAGTTTCACCTCGGCCACTTCCTGTTCCTGCGCGGTGAGCGCCACGCGGACATTCGCAGCCGCCAGCAGGTCCACCTTGCGTTGCTGGCCGCCCCAGACGCGCGCCTGCCCCACGCGGTCTCCCTTGGCATAAACATCAATGCCACGGAACTGCCGGAAGCCCCAATCCAGAAGATTTTGCGCCTCCATCTTGCGGTCAGCGATGGTTTTCAGCCCTGCGATCACCATGATGAGGCGCCGCCCATCCCGCGTGGCGGACCCCGCCAGCCCATAGCCCGCTTCACGGGTATAGCCGGTGGTCAGGCCGTCAGCCCCCGGATAATCCTTCAGCAGCGGGTTCCGGTTCGTCTGCCGTATATTGTTCCAGGTGAATTCGGGGATGGCGTAATAGGCAAAACCCTCTGGAAAGCTCTGCGTGATGTGGCGGGCGAACTGCGAGAGATCGCGCACGCTCATCTCGTGGCCAGCCTCGGGAAGGCCCGTCGCGTTGCGGAAAGAGGCTGTACGTGCACCAAGTTGCCGGGCGCGCTCTGTCATGGCCTCGGCGAAGGCCGCCTCGCTGCCCGACAGGTGTTCAGCAAAAACGATGCAGGCATCATTGGCCGATTGCACCACCGCGCCCTTGATCAGGTCCTCAACCCTGATGCGCGAATTCACCTCGGCATACATGGTGGAGCCGCCGGAAGGCGCACCGCCACGCCGCCACGCATCAGCGCTCACGGCCAGTTCCTGATCCAGCGTCAGCTTGCCGGCCGCGAGCGCCTCGAACACCATGATCATGGTCATCAGCTTGCTCATGCTGGCCGGCGGAACCAGCGTATCGGCGTTCTTTTCGTAGAGCACGCGGCCGGTGCGCGCGTCGATCAGGATGGCAAAGTCAGCT
>JBIIGF010000393.1:0-3123 GCA_044236665.1 Aestuariivirga sp.
CTCCTCGGGCTTGACTTCGCAACGGCCGCCGCGGCGGCTGCCGAAGCCGCGGAGGGTGACGTGTGCCAGGCCGCGAATGACAACAGCGATGGCCAGGTGGTCGTCTCCGGCTCCAGGGCGGCGGTTGAACGCTGCGCCGAGATCGCCAAGGCCAGGGGCGCCAAGCGTGCCGTCATGCTGCCGGTCTCGGCACCCTTCCACTGCGCGCTGATGCAGCCCGCGGCGGATGTGATGGCGGAGGCACTGTCCAAGGTGAAGATGCATGCGCCGGTGGTGCCGGTCGTCGCCAATGTCGGGGCGGCCCCGCTCACCGATCCAGCCCAGATCCGCCAGAGCCTTGTTGCCCAGGTCACCGGCACGGTGCGCTGGCGCGAATGTGTGGGCTTCATGGCGGCGCAGGGCGTGACCCGCTTTTATGAAATCGGTGCCGGCAAGGTGCTGACCGGGCTTTCGAAGAAGAATGCGCCCGACGCCACCGCCTTCGCCATCAATACGCCGGAAGACATCGCCGCTGCGGCGGCCCAGATCAGGGGATAGGAACATGTTCGACCTCAATGGCAAGACTGCGCTCGTCACGGGCGCCACGGGCGGCATCGGTGCGGCCATCGCGAAGGTGCTGCACAAGGCGGGCGCAACGGTCGCCATTTCCGGCACGCGCGCCGCCGTGCTGGAAGAACTGAAGGCGGAACTGGGTGGCGAGCGCGTGGTCGTGCTGCCCTGCAATCTCTCTGACGCCGCGGCTGTCGAGACGCTGGTGCCGGAGGCGGAAGCCGCCATGGGCTCGCTCGACATTCTGGTCAACAACGCGGGCATCACCCGCGACGGCCTCGCCATGCGCATGAAGGACGAGGACTGGGCCTCGGTGATCGATGTCAACCTCACCGCCTCCTTCCGGCTTGCCCGGGCAGCGATGCGCGGCATGATGAAGAAGCGCTGGGGCCGCATCGTCAACATCACCTCGGTGGTGGGCGTCATGGGCAATCCGGGGCAGGCGAACTACGTGGCCTCCAAGGCCGGCGTTATCGGCCTCACCAAGTCGCTGGCGCAGGAGCTTGCGGCGCGCAACGTGACGGTCAATGCGGTGGCGCCCGGCTTCATCGCCACGCCGATGACGGATGTGCTGAACGACAAGCAGAAGGAGGCGATCCTTGGCCGGGTTCCCGCCGGAAAGCTCGGCACGCCGGATGATGTTGCCGCCGCCGTGCTCTATCTCGCCTCCGAAGAGGCGGGCTACGTCACCGGCCAGACGCTGCACATCAATGGCGGAATGGCGATGATCTGAGGGTCAGCGCTGCAGTTCGAGGATATCGAGTTTCGACTCGAAATTAGGGGCGGGGAACATCAGCAGAATGCGGTTGTCCCCGCGCCGCTCGGCATAGGCCACCTGGTTGAAGGCGGGCATCTGGCCGTAGCGCCGGGGCTCTTCGCCCGCCACATAGCCCGCGCCCAGATAGGTCAGGCGCGTTTCGGAAGCGGTGTAGAACTTGCCCTTGGTGCGCTGTGAACCGCTGGTCTTTTCCAGGATCCAGCCTGTTCCGTCATCCGAGATGCGGCACTTGAACCATCCGTAAACCGCCAGCGGCACAGTGCCCCCGGCCTTGATGGTACGGCAGCGCCAGTCGCCCTGGGGGTCCGGCCCGGCATCGATGGGCAGGGCGGGGCCGGCCAGTGCTTCCTCAAGGGCCTTCACATCCGCCGGGCTGCCGCCGGCCTTGGCCTCGGCAACCGCCGCGCTGAAGGTCGCGTCGAACCTGTCGAGTTTCATGTCGTCGCCAACCGTCATGATCCAGATGATCTCCCCATCCGCCCGGGCGGGAACGGAGATCACAACCATAGCAAGAAGTGCCAGTGCCAGATGCTTCATGTCAGCAGATTGGCAGAAGCTGCCGGTTGCCACAAGACGGTCGTTCCGGCCATCGTCAATGTCCCTTTTGACGCGCCCCGGAAGTGTGCTAGGGAAACCCCCGGCGTGTGGGGGCCGCAGGGGGTCCAGCTGTCCTGCCGTAATGAATTTTGGAAACAACCAAGGACGATAAAACAATGAGTGATGTTGCTGAGCGGGTGAAGAAGATCGTCGTCGAGCATCTCGGCGTTGACGCCGACAAGGTGAAGGCGGAAGCGAGCTTCATCGACGACCTCGGCGCGGACAGCCTCGACACCGTCGAGCTGGTCATGGCCTTCGAAGAAGAATTCGGCATCGAGATTCCGGACGATGCGGCCGAGTCGATCCAGACCGTGGGCGACGCCGTGAAGTTCATCGAGAAGACCTCGGCCTGATCAGCCGTTCCGGCCTGCCCTCGGCATGGCCGGATAGAGACCATTTGCGCGGAGGCAGGTCGCTAGCACCTGCCGCCGCGTTTTCGCGTAGAAAGGGCATTGCATGCGCCGCGTCGTCGTCACCGGACTGGGTATGGTTTCCCCGCTCGCAACGGGCATCGAAGAGACCTGGAGCCGCCTTCTGGCGGGTCAATCCGGCGCCGGCCCCATCACCCATTTCGACGCATCCGATCTCCCTTGCCGGATCGCCTGCGAAGTCAAGCGCGGCGACGGGTCCAACGGCACCTTCAATGCCGAACAGTGGATGGATCCCAAGGAAATCCGCCGCTACGGCGACTTCATCATCTATGCCATGTCGGCGGCCAAGCAGGCGATGACGGACGCCGGCATCGCGCTGAAGACCGAAGACGAGAAATACCGTGCCGGCGTGCTGATCGGCTCCGGCATTGGCGGCCTCAGCAACATCGCCGACACCACCATGCTGATGCATGAGAAGGGCCCGCGCCGCATCAGCCCATTCTTCATTCCGGGCTCGCTCATCAATCTGGCCTCCGGCCTCGTGTCCATCGAATTCGGCTTCAAGGGTCCGAACCATTCCGTGGTCACCGCCTGTTCCACGGGCTCCCACGCCATTGGTGATGCAGCACGTCTCATCGCGCTCGATGATGCCGATATCATGATCGCGGGCGGCACCGAATCGGCGATCTGCCGCATCGGCATCGCGGGCTTCATCGCCTGCAAGGCGCTCTCGACCGGGTTCAACGATACGCCGGAAAAGGGCTCGCGCCCCTATGACCAGGACCGCGACGGTTTCGTCATGGGCGAGGGTGCTGGCGTTCTGGTGCT
>JBIIGF010000394.1:0-3122 GCA_044236665.1 Aestuariivirga sp.
CTGATCGCTGAGGCCCTGCCGGATTCGGAACTGGTGATCCTGCCCATCCTGCGCCACGCCATCCTGCTCGAAGCGGCTGATCAGGTGGCCCCGCCGGTTCTCGATTTCCTGAGGCGGCACAGGGGCCGCTAGACGCGATACGCCGGCTGCACCTCAGGAGGCGCGGCACTCGGCATAGGCGCGGCGGTAGATCTTCTGGCGTTCGGCGTCGTTCGTGGCGGGGGCGGTCTTCGGCGGGTCGGCCGGCATGGCCTGGTTGGCCGTCACGGTTCCCACCAGCACCTGGCCCATGGTGCTCAGCACATTGCCCGCCGTGGCGCCCACGGTTGCGCCGGTCCCGGCACTGCGGTTTGCCACGTCAGTTGCCCACTGGCGGCAATAGGCCTTGCTCTTCGCCTCTGCCATGTCCGGCAGGGACATGGCCAAGGTGGCGAAGGCGGGCACGGCCAGAAGTAGGGCGCGGTTCATGGGGTGAACTACCTGTTGCAGCATTCCATTGCCTACGCCTCAAATATGGCGTCAATTTGTGCACAAATCATTGATGTCGCTTTGAGAAGTTTTCGGTTAACTCACGCCATGAGCAAGATCGTCGCACTTCTGCACGATACGGCGGACGCGCCCAACCACTGCACGGCGTGGCTCGCGGACCACGGCCATGAAGTTGTCACGGCCTGCCCGGCGGCGGGTGATGCCATCCCCAGCCTCGGCGCGGATGTGGCGGGAGCGGTGGTGTTCGGCGGCCGCTTTGATGTGAAGATGAAGAAAGACCTCGCCTTCCTCCGCGCCGAGCTTGCCTTCATCGAGGCGGTGCTGAAGCGGGGGCTGCCCTATCTCGGCCTCTGCCTTGGCGGGCAGTTGCTCGCCCATGTGCTGGGCGAGGAGGTGGACCTCCACCCGCAAGGCTTCGCGGAATATGGCTATTATGACCTGTTGGCCACGCCGGAGGGTGCTGATTTCGTCGGCCCCCGCCCGCTCAAGGTGCTGCAGTCGCATTGGCATGGCTGGTATGAAACGCCGAAGGGCGCAACGCGCCTCGCCTATACCGAAGCCTTTCCGCAACAGGCCTTCCGCTATGGGGAGAACGCCTATGGCCTGCAGTTCCACCCCGAAGCGACGCGCGCCACCCTTGAACGCTGGATCAGCCGCCGGCCGCCGGAGCGCTACCTGCTCAAGGGAACCCAGCCGCCGGAACGCCAGCTGGCGGACCATGCCGCGCATGATGCCGCACTTCAGTCATGGTTCAATGGCTTCCTGAACGGATGGATCGGGCCCGCGACCCGTCTTGCGGAGGCAGCATCATGAGAACCATCACCAGGCTTCCCGCCATCGAGACGGTCTCGCTCGTGATCCGGGAAATCGAGCCGCGCGACGCCGATGGCTTCTGCGCCTACATGATGCTGGAGAGTTACCAGCGCCATATCGCCATGCGGCTCCGGAGCGAGGCGGAGGTCCAGGCCTTCGTCACCCGCTCGGTGGCGCGCCAGGGCGAAGAGCGGCGCAACCTGTTCCACCTCGCGGCGGAGGAAAAGCGCACCGGCCGCCTGATCGGCGACGGATTCCTCATCATGCAGCGGCCGAAGACGGTTGAAATCGGCTGGGGGCTGCACCCTGCCCTGTGGCGCAAGGGCCTCGGGACGGAAATCGGCCAGGCGCTGCTGGGGCTCGCCTTCGAGCGGCTCGGGGCGGATACGGCGTGGTGCAAGGTGATGGGCGGCAACGCCGCCTCGGCAGCGCTCGCCCGCCGCATCGGCATGAGCCACCTGACGGCACATGCGGATTACCCAACGGCCCCGGGCCATACCAGCACGGTGGACTTCTACAGCCTTTCGGCCAGCGGCTACTTCGACCTCACCTACTGAGTGAGAGCCGGCGGCGGGGCGGCGCGCTGCACTCTGGCGCAGCGCTGCAGCTTGTTCTAGGCTCCTCGCAAAAATCAGGGAGGAACACCATGAGCCAGACCAACACACCACTGCGCGCCCGCCGCGAAAATGGCGGCACGCCGAAGATGAAGGGCCGTTTCGAGATCAAGTCGGAAACCGGCTTGCTGAAGGACGTGCTGCTCGGCCCCGCCGAAAGCTTCCGCTGGATGGGGCTGGAGAACGCCGCATGGTCCTCGCTGGTGCGCGACACGATGCGCAAGGGCTACAAGTTCGACAAGCAGGTGGCCATGCGCCAGCACCGCGAGATGGTGGATGCCTACCACCAGGCGGGTGTCACCACCCATTACCTGCCGCTCGACATGACCAATCCCTATCAGGTCTATGCGCGGGATTCGTCCTTCATGTCGCCCTATGGCGCCGTTGTCTGCCAACTCGCCAATCCCCGCCGGCGCGGCGAATATGCCGCCGTGCTGCGCTTCTATCTCGAGAACAATATTCCGATCTACGACATGATCTCGGCAGGCAACTTCGAGGGTGGCGACTTCAACATCATCCGCGATGGGCTGGCGCTGGTGGGCTTCACCGACCACCGCTCGGAAGAGATCGCGGCGCGCCAGGCGGCTGACTGGTTCGTCAAGGAAGGCTGGGAAATCAAGTATGCGCCGATCGACCAGTTCTATGTGCACATCGACCTGATGGTGTGCATGCTGAACGAGCATTGCGCTGCCGTCTGCCTTGAAACCACCGAGGATGACGTGATCGCCTGGCTGAAGTCGAAGAAGATCGAGATCATCCCCGCCACCTTCAAGGAGACGATGGCGCTGGGCTGCAATGTCGTGACGCTGGGTGGAGACCGCGTGCTGTCCACCGCCACGGCCACCGACCTCAACGCCAAGATGCGCGCGGCGGGCTTCACTGTTTATGACCCCGACATGACCATGTTCCTGCAGGCGGGCGGCGGCGTGCACTGCATGTGCCAGCCCTTGTCGCGCGAGGCGGCCTGAAGATAAGCCTTGCATGATCCCTCCATCCCGGCAAAAGGCCGGGATGAGCGGGGAGTGCAGCACAGTGGCAGACGTCAAGATCATCGGCTCGGGCCCTTCAGGCCTGATGGCGGCGGAGATTCTGGCCACCGCCGGGCACCGCGTGACCATTCATGACCACATGCCCGCCCCGGCACGGAAATTTCTGCTTGCGGGGCGCGGCGGCTTGAACCTCACCCATTCCGAGCCACTCGATGCC
>JBIIGF010000395.1:0-3120 GCA_044236665.1 Aestuariivirga sp.
GAGAATCCGTGTCGCGTAAGGCCCGGTGATTGCCCCCATCGCATCGAACTTCATGGCAAAGCCCGCGCGGATCAGCTCGCGGATCTGATCAAAATCGAACAGCGACTGCATCAGGGCTGCATAGTCGTCCACGGGATCGATCACGTCCACCGTCATGCCGGCCACCGTGGTCGTTCCAAGGCGGCTGAGGTCCACATCCGGCGTGGTGGCGATGCGGTAACTTGAGATGGACTTCGACCTGGCGAAGATCTGATCCGTCAGCTTTTCTGGCGCAGGACCGCCATTGGCGGCGTTGAACTTGATGCCGAAATCGCCGTCTGGCCCACCGGGGTTGTGGCTGGCCGAGAGGATGATGCCGCCGAAGGCCTTGTACTTGCGGATGAGGTGCGAGGCCGCCGGGGTGGAGAGAAGCCCGCCCTGTCCCACGAGAACCCGGCCGAAGCCATTGGCGGCGGCCATGCGGATCGCCGTCTGCACCACTTCGGGATTATAGTAGCGGCCGTCGCCACCGATCACCAGTGAATGGCCGTCAAAGCCTTCAAGCGAATCGAAGATCGACTGGATGAAATTCTCCGCATAGTGCTTCTGCTGGAACACCGGCACTTTCTTGCGCAGGCCGGATGTGCCGGGCTTCTGCCCGTCGAAGGGCGTCGTCGTGACGGTGATGATCATGTTGGTCTCAAGCCTTCAGGAGATTGCGGTAGAGCTGGGCATAGGCGGCAGCGCTGCGCGCCCACGAGACGTCGGAGGCCATGCCGCGCTGCTGCAGGCCTCGCCACAGTCTGTGGTCGGCATGGCATTCCGCGGCGCGCGCCAGCGCATGTTCGAGTGCGGGCTGATCGACGGGCCCGAACTGGAAGCCGGTGGCAACACCCGCTTGAAGAGCGGCGTCATTGGCATCGATGACCGTGTCGTTGAGGCCGCCGGTGCGCGCCACCACGGGGACCGCGCCGTATCGAAGGCCGTAAAGCTGGGTCAGCCCGCAGGGTTCGAAGCGCGACGGTACAAGGATCGTGTCGCAGCCCGCCTGGATCAGATGCGAGAGCCCTTCGTCATATCCAAGCACCACGCCAACCCGGCCTGGGTGGCGTTCGGCGGCCGCCAGCACCGCCTGTTCGATGCCGGGCTCTCCTGAGCCCAGCATGGCAAAGCGCGCACCGGATGCGACGAGCGCATCGAGGCTGGCGGCGAAGATGTCCATGCCCTTCTGCCAGGTGAGGCGGCTCACCACGCCGTGCAGGATGCCGTTCCCCGCCTCCAGCCTGAAGCGCTTTTCGACCGCGCGCTTGTTGGCCTGTCGCTTGTCGAGGGTCTTTGCGGTGTAGTGCGCGGGGATCAGCACATCCTCGACCGGGTTCCACACGCCGGTGTCGATGCCGTTCACGATGCCGCGCACCACACTGCGCCTTGCACGCAGAAGCCCATCCAGCCCCATGCCATAGTCTGGTGTGCAGATTTCCTGCGCATAGGTGGGGCTTACCGTGGTGATCGCATCGGCCATGGCAAGCCCGCCCTTGAGATAGCCGACATTGCCATAATACTCGACGCCGTCGATGGCAAAGGCCTGTGCGGGCAGTCCCAGCACCGTGAAGATCGAGGCGGGGAACTGGCCCTGAAAGGCGATGTTGTGAACCGTCATCACGCTGCGCGGGCCGCCTGCAAAATGCGCATAGACGGGACCGAGCCCCGCCTGCCAGTCATGGCAGTGCAGGATGTCGGCGCGGTAGCCCTTTGCCTTGCCGGCGGCCACGTCGGCAGCCGCCTTGGCGAGCGCGGCAAAGCGCTGGGCATTGTCCGGCCAGTCCTTGCCGTCGGGCCCCAGATAAGGATTGCCGTTCCGCGCATAGAGATGCGGTGCGTCGATGGCGATGAGGTCAAGCCCGCCCGCGCGGCCTTTCAGAAGCCGCGCCTTGCCGCCGAACAGGTCATCATAGGCATGGATGGGTGAAGCACCCTCGAGTGCCGCCATCACGGCTGGATAAGCCGGGATGATGGAGAGCATCTCCACCCCATGGGCTTTCAGCGCGGCGGGCAGTGCGCCCGTCACGTCGGCAAGGCCGCCGGTTTTCACCAGCGGAAAGAGTTCGGAGGCAGCGGAGAGAACTTTCATGCGGTCAGACGGTCAATCATCGGCTGTGTGATGAGGCAGATGCCGCTGGCGGTGCGGCGGAAGCGCCTGGCGTCAAGCTCCGGGTCTTCGCCGACGACAAGGCCTTCCGGAATGACGACACTTGTATCGATGACCACCTTGCTGAGCCTGGCATTGCGATGGATGTGGACAGAGGGCAGCACCACGGCTTCCTCAAGCACGGAAAATGAATTCACCCGCACATTTGGCGAGAGCATGGTGCGCTTGATCGAGGCGCCCGACACGATGCAGCCACCGGAGACGAGCGAGGCCACGGCACTGCCACGCCGGCCTTCGAGGTCATGCACGAATTTGGCGGGCGGCGTCACCTCGCTATAGGTCCAGATCGGCCAGCTCTGGTCATAGAGGTCGAGGGCGGGCAGGGTTTCGGTGAGGTCGATGTTGGCTTCCCAATAGGCATCGACCGTGCCCACGTCGCGCCAGTAGGCCTCGGTTTCATGCTCGGAGCGCACACAGCTCGCGGTGAAGCGATGCGCCACGGCTTTGCCGTGCTTGACCAGATAGGGGATGATGTCCTTGCCGAAATCCCGGCTGGAGGCGGGGTCGGCCGCGTCGCGCCGCAACAGGTCGGCAAGGCGCGCAGTCTCGAAGACGTAGATCCCCATGGAGGCCAGTGCCATCGCCGGGTTGCCGGGAATGCCCGGCGGATCCTTCGGCTTTTCCACGAAGGCGGTGATGCGGTCCGCCCCGTCCACCGCCATCACGCCGAAGCCCGTTGCCTCCATGCGCGGCACCTCGAGGCAGCCGATCGTCACATCGGCGCCTGAATCGACATGCTGCTGCAGCATCAATTCATAGTCCATCTTGTAGATGTGGTCTCCGGCGAGGATCACCATGTAGCGCGGCGCGTAGCTCAGGATGATGTCGAGATTCTGGTACACCGCATCGGCCGTGCCCGCATACCATTGGTCCTCGGAAACGCGCTGCGACGCAGGAAGAATGTCGAAACTCTCGTTTCGTTCCGGCCGGAA
>JBIIGF010000396.1:0-3115 GCA_044236665.1 Aestuariivirga sp.
GGGCGAGTTGCTGGGATACTGCCGCCTGCGCCATTTTCATCACATCCTCGATCTCCGAGACGGTTCTCTCACCTTCCGCGAGCAGGCAAAGAATGAGGATGCGCCCCTCATGCGAAAGCGCTTTCAGAACTTTGGTCGTTTTACGGGCCTTGGCAATGAGGTCTTTGCGGTGCTTGCCGGTCGCCGTTGGAAAGTCGAGAAGGCTCATCGTTTGTCTGAATGCTCGTTCAATAGCTGAGCGGGGTGAATGGCATGAATGTCGGCCGTGTGCAACGGTCAGACGATACGGGATACCGCGCCTCCGCCGTCAGGGAGAGAAGCGGCTGAGATAGTCCTCGCAGAGAGGCAAGGTCGTGTCGGTGAAGGCTGCGCCCAGTGATTTCGGAAACGGTGCGTCACGGTGGGAGGCAACCCATGCGACGAGCAGAATGCGGCGGAGCATGATGAAGGTGGTGATTTCATCTTCATCCTCCTTCGCAAGCGGCATGACCTTTCGGTAACCCGTCTTCCAACTTTCGATCAGTTCCGGCACCCGGGGCTCGTGCTCATAGAAGGATACGGTCGAGGCGGCATCATACATGTACCAGCTGAAGCCGCAGTCATCGAAGTCGATCACCTTCACATCCAGTCCGTCGATCAGAAGGTTGGCAAGGCGTAGGTCGCAATGAAGCAGGCCGAAGCGCTCAGGCGCCTTGCCATATGCGGATAGCCTCCGCCCGATGAGATCGACGGTGCGCTGGAACAGCCTTCGCTTGATGTCATCCATACCAAGACCGTCGCGCCAGCGGCCCCAGTGTGGCCTTGCGTCGCCCAGGCTGGTTTCAAAGTCCCAGGTGAAGCGTGTGAACCATGGCGGTCTTCGCCACTGCCGGGCATGGACATGCATGCGGGCTGCCGTCTCACCGAGAACCTCGAACGGCTGGGCGAGATCCTCGCCGATGCCCGGTTCCACGCCGTCTTCCCAGTGAAACAGCACCACACGGCGCGGCTTCGCCAACTGCGGGTGCGAGACGGCCTGAACGAGTTCCCCATCATGGCCCGCCACCGGGCGCGGGCTGATGGCAATACCCTGTTGCCGCAGGTCGATGGCCCAGGCGAGTTCCGACATGATCGCTGCCCGTGAGTGATATCCATCGCGATGGAGGCGCAGGGCAAATCGCCGTCCATCCGCAACATCAATACGGTAAGTTGTGTTTTCCGATATATTGATCAGCTTCACGGCGCTGTCTGGCGGTAGCGCGTAGCGGTCGAGAGCCGCCTTCGCCAGTTCCAGAAGTACCGCCATGTGCGGACCATTCGGAGGGGGATCGATGCCGGTCATGGACATGAGGCCTGAATTCAGAATGGGCGCCCTTCCTGCCAGAAGTGCCGGTGAAATCAAGCATCAGTTCCGACCTGCGGGCAGTGGCCCTGTGGCGTCCGGCCTTACGCCATATCAGTTATTGCCATTCCCCGGCAGGGGCCCGGGACAGCGTGCTTGCGGCTCAATCCGATTTCTTTTCGTTATGGAGGATCTGCAACTGACGCCCGCCAAGCGAGGCGAAGGAGCGGGCGCGGCAGGTCAGCACGATGACCTGCTGGCGCCGCCCGGCCCGGTTTATGGCGTCGAACATCTGTTCGATCCGCTCATCGTCCGAGAATACCAGCGCATCATCGAGAATGAGCGGGACCTCGGCACCCTTCTCGGCGATCATCTGGCCCATGGCGAGGCGCACGAGCACCGCCACCTGTTCCTGCGTGCCAAGCGAAAGCCTGCCGAACACTTCGCTGCCGGGGCCCATGCGGCTGAGGCCCGAGACCGCAAAGTTCTCGCCAAGCTGTATGTCGGCATGAGGAAACACGTCATTGATGAACGGCTTCAGGTGCCGCCTGAGTGGCGCGTTCAGTTCCTCGCGCCGCCGGTTGTAGCAGTGTTCCACCGTGCTGCGCAGCAGGCTCAGAACCTCCACCCGCTCCGTCTGACGCGCCACTTCGGCATCCGCCAGCGACTGCAGGATGGCAAGCGTGGCCGCGCGTTCGCCAAGCCCGTCGCCACCCGCCGTCTGGATCTCGCCTTCCAGCCGCGCGATCTGCTGATTGAGGTCCTCGATCTTTGAGGCCCGGTTTTGCAGCGCCGAGGCCAGCCGTGTCTGGCGCGCCGCGAGGCGTTCGACATCCTCCGCGGCGGGTGCTTCGCTGCGCTTCTCCTCAAGCAGCGCCGCCTTGCCGCGGTGCGCCGCCTCGCGCGTGTCGCGTTCCGCTTCGGCTTCGGCGATTGCCGCGTTGCGTGTGTCATCGGGCAACAGGGCAAGGTCGGTTTCAAGCTTGGCGATGATTTCGCGCAACTGGCCATCGAGCGTGCCGCGCGCCTTGGCGATGCGCTCGAGCGAGGCATTCTGGCCGTCAATCACAGCCTCGATGCGGGTTCGCACGGCGCGCAGTTCGCCGCGCCTTGCGCTGATCGCCTGCTGTTCCGCATCGATTGCTGCCGCGGCCGGCATCTCCGCATGGGTGGCGAGCGCGCGCTGCAATTCCGCGTCGATTTCGCCGATGGCGGCCTCCAGCTTTGCCGTCTCGGCCACGGGCGTTTCTGTGATGGAGAGTGCGCCTCGCTCGGCCTTCAGATCCCGTGCTGTGTCCTCGCTCCGCATGCGGCTCGCGCGAAGCTGGCGCAAGGCGGCGGGCGAGGCGGCCATGTGCTCGCCCAGCAAGGCGGTCAGCCTGCCGCGCTGTTCCTTGAGCTTTGCCTCCGCCGCAGCCAGCGTCGCGGCAGGCGGCGAGACGGTGATGGTGACGCCGCTGCCGACGGTAATCGTCAGCGCCTCGTTCACGGCGCGTGCTGCGTGGCCCTCGACGGCTGCGCCATTCACCAAGACGCCACTGCCGGGCCCGGCCTCGATGGTCAGGCGTGCGGCTGCTGCATCAATCCGTGCACGGAGTGTTTCCTCCTCCTGCTCGAGCAAGTCGAGGTCCTTGATCACGGCGTCCGTCACCGTTGCAGCCCTGAGGGCCGCCTCGTTCGCGGCCAGGCGTGTGCGGAAATCCTCGAGAAGCCGAAGCCGTGCCGCCATGGCCTCGCGCTTCGACAGACGGGCGGCCAGCCCGGCGAGTTGCAGCAACTCGCGCTCACGGGTGT
>JBIIGF010000397.1:0-3113 GCA_044236665.1 Aestuariivirga sp.
CGGGTGGAACTGAAGCAACTGCAGGAGGAAACCGGCATCACCTTCCTGTTCGTGACGCATGACCAGGATGAAGCCCTCACCATGTCGGACCGGATCGCCGTCATGTCGCAGGGCCTCGTGCAGCAGGTCGGAAGCGCGCGAGAGATCTATGAAGCCCCCCTCAACCGCTTCGTGGCGGAGTTCATCGGCGAAACCAACCTGATCGACGTCGAGGTGACGCGCGTCAGCGCCGGCATGGCGGATCTTCTCCTGCCATCCGGCCAGCGGCTGAGCTGTTCCTCGGCGGCCACCGCCACCGGCCGCCATGCGCTGTCGATCCGCCCGGAACGGGTGACCGTCGCACCGGACGGCGAATTGACCGCGACGGTCGAACGCGTCGTTTACATGGGCAGCGACCTGAAGCTTCTCACGAGGCTTGACGGCGGCGATGAATTTGCCGTGCGCGTCCAGAACGCAGCGCGCACTGAGGTGCCGGAGCCGGGCTCACGCATCAACCTCAAACTCGAGGAAGGCGCGGCGCGCCTGCTGGCCGACTGATGGCAGGCCCCTTGCGCGATACCGGCGGCAGTGCCGCCAATTATGCGAGCCTGGTGCGGCCCCTGCTGCTGCCGGCCTGGCTCATCATCGGCGTGCTGCTGTTGCTGCCGGTGCTGCTTATGGTGGTCTATTCCTTCCTCACCAAGGAATTCCGCGGCGGCGTCGAATGGACCTTCACGCTGGCCGCCTATGACCAGTTTTTCCTGACGCGCGGCCTGTTCGGCGATGAGCCTCCCCGCATCGAATGGACCTACATCAACATCTTCTGGCGCTCGATCTGGCAGGCGGCGCTGGCCACGCTGCTCTGCCTGCTCATCGGATTTCCGACCGCCTGGTTCATCGCCACACGGCCACCACAGAGCCGCGGCATCTGGCTGTTCCTCATCACCATTCCCTATTGGGTGAACCTGCTGATCCGAACCGTCAGCCTGCGCTTCATCCTGCGCGACAACGGCCCCTTGAACGAGGCGCTCATCGCCACCGGCTTGATCGATGCACCACTGCCGATCCTCAACACGAACGTTGCGGTGCAGATCGGCCTTTTCTACTCCTACCTTCCCTTCATGGTGCTGCCGATCTATGCGGCGGTGGAGCGCTATGACTTCGCACTCTCGGAGGCCGCCGCCGATCTCTATGCAAGCCGCTGGCAGGCCTTGCTGCATGTGGTACTGCCGGCGGTACGGCCCGGCATCGTGGCGGGCGCCATCCTCGTCTTCATTCCCGCACTTGGCGCCTTCCTGGCACCCGACCTGCTGGGCGGGGCCAAATCCTTCATGATCGGCTCGCTCATCGACGAGCAGTTCCGCGGCAGCCAGGGCAACTGGCCATTCGGTGCCGCGGCCTCCGTCATCCTGATGACGCTGGTGCTCATCGCACTGCTCATCCAGGCCCGTGCGGCCGCGCGGAGAAGCCCATGAAAAGCGTGCGTCACTATCCGGGCTTCCTCGCCACCACCATCGTCTGCCTCGCGGTGCTCTATGTGCCGCTGATCGTGGTGGCGGTCTATTCCTTCAACAACTCAACCTCGATCACCAACTGGGGCGGCTTCTCGCTGCGCTGGTATGTCGATGTGTTCACCGGGCCCGAGGCGGAACGCTTCGGCCAGGCGACGTGGAACTCCCTCACCATTGCGCTGATCGCGGCCAGCGTGGCAACCGTCGTGTCGACCGCCGCGGCCCTCGCGATGATCCGGGGCGGGCGGTTCCGCGGCCGCGGCGCGAGTTTCGCGCTGATCAACCTGCCGCTCCTGGTGCCGGAAATCGTTGTGGCGGTTGCGACACTGATCTTCTTCACCACCATCGGCCTCGTCACCGGCTATTTGACGATCGTGCTCGCCCACATCACCTTCTGCATCCCCTTCGCCTATCTTCCGATCGCCGCCCGCCTCAGCGGAATAGAGGGAAGTTACGAACAGGCCGCGCGCGATCTCTACGCCACGCGCTGGCAGGCCTTCCGCCTCGTGCTGCTGCCGCTGCTGGGCCCCGGCCTCGTCTCCGGCTGGCTGCTGGCCTTCATCATTTCGCTTGATGACTTCATCATCACCAACTTCGTCAAGGGTGCGGGTATGGAGACACTGCCGACCGCGATCTTCGGATCGGTCAAGCAGGGTATCAAGCCGAACATCATGGCGATTTCCACGCTGATGCTGCTTGTATCAGCGCTTTTTGTCAGCCTAAGTTACCTCATCAACCGCCGCGGCCGCAGTGCCGCCTAACACCGGGAGTGACCGCATGAAACGACCTGTTGCCCTTGGAGCCCTCGTGGCGTCCTTCTTCGCCCTCCAGGCCTCGCCCAGCCTCGCCGAAGGCCAGCTCAAGGTTTACCACTGGTTCGAATACATTCCGCAGGAACTGGTGGACAAGTTCGAGAAGGAAACCGGCATCGACGTCACCATCGACACCTATGACAGCAACGAGGCGATGCTGGCCAGCCTGAAGGCCGGCAAGCTCGGCCAGTATGATGTGGCGGTGCCGGGTGACTACATGGTCGAGATCATGCGCACCGATGGCCTGCTCGACAGCTACACCCGCGAGGAAATGCCGAACTTCGGCAACATCGCGCCTGAGTGGGTGGACGTGCCCTTCGATCCCGGCCGCAAGCACTCGATCCCCTATCAATGGGGCTCCACCGCCTTCTCGGTGAACCGCGACGTCTTCAAGGGCGATATCTCCTCGCTCGGCATCATCTTCAACCCGCCGGATGAATTGAAGGGCAAGATCAACGTTCTGGACAGCCAGGGCGAAGTTCTGGCACTCGGCTCGCTCTATCTCGGCATTCCCCAGTGCACCCAGGACCGCGCGCAACTGAAGGCGCTGAACGACATGCTGCTGGCGGCCAAGCCCTATTGGGCCTCCTTCGGTTCCGACACCGCCAAGGACGTGCTCGTCTCCGGCGATGCCGCGGCCGGCATGATCTACAACGGCTTCTCGGCCAAGGCCCGGGCCGAAGGTGCCAAGGTTGAATATGCCTTCCCCAAGGAAGGCTATGTGGTGTGGATGGACAACATGGTGCTGCTGAAGGACGCGCCCAACCGGGCCAACGCGCTCAAGTTCATGAACTTCCTCCTCGACCCCGAG
>JBIIGF010000398.1:0-3112 GCA_044236665.1 Aestuariivirga sp.
ACCGAGCGCCTTGCGCCCTTGATCCCGAAGGACCGCATGGTGATCGGCGAAAGCGGGCTGTTCACGCCCGCTGATCTCGCCCGGCTCGCCATGGTTGGCGTCAATGCCTTCCTGATCGGCGAGAGCCTGATGCGGCAGCAGGACGTGACCGCTGCCACCGCTGCGATCCTGACCAAGCCATGAGCCAGCTCACCCATCTCGATGCCGCTGGAAACGCCCATATGGTGGACGTGTCCGCGAAAGAGGTCACGGCGCGCAGTGCCACCGCCCGGGCAATCGTCGAAATGCAGGCTGACACACTGCGGCTCATTCTCGAGGGCAAGGCGAAGAAGGGCGACGTGATCGCCACGGCGCGCATCGCCGGTATCATGGCCGCCAAGAAGACCCATGAACTGATCCCCCTCTGCCACCCGCTGATGATCTCAAAGGTGACGGTTGATTTCGTGCCAGACGCCTCCTCCTCCAGCATCGAGGTGACGGCAACCGTGAAGGTCGAGGGCAAGACTGGCGTCGAGATGGAGGCGCTCACCGCCTGCTCCGTCGCCTGCCTCACGCTTTACGACATGTGCAAGGCCGTGGACCGCGGCATGAAGATCACCAATCTGAGACTCGTCGAGAAGGCCGGAGGAAAGTCCGGCCATTTCACAGCGGAGTAAGTCCTCATGGCGCTGCTGCCTGTCGCGGAAGCCCGGGACCGCATTCTGGACAAGGTCAAGCCGTTACCCGCCGAAACAGTGCCGCTCGATGCGGCGCTGGGCCGCGTGCTGGCGAAACCCCTGAGGGCCATCCGCCACCAGCCACCCTTCGATGCCTCCGCCATGGATGGCTATGCCGTCATCGCCGCCGACACGGCTAACCCGCATGTGGTGCTGAAGCTGATCGGCGTATCGGCGGCGGGCCATGGCTTCCAAGGCAAGGTCAGACCGGGCCAGTGCGTCCGCATCCTGACGGGTGCCCCCGTGCCGAGGGGTGCCGATGCGGTGCTCATTCAGGAGAATACCGAAGCAAGAGGCCAGGATGCCATCGCGGTGCTGCAATCCGTGAAGCCTGCCCAGAACATCCGCTTTGCCGGACTCGATTTTCGCAAGGGTGACGTTCTTCTCCCCGAAGGCCTCCGGCTTGGCGCGCGCGACATCGGGCTTGCAGCCGCCGCCAACGCCGCCACACTCACGGTACGCCGCCACCCGCGAGTCACACTTATCGCAACGGGCGATGAGCTTGTGCTCCCCGGCTCCTCGCCGAAGCCCGATCAGATCGTATCATCCAACAGCCACGCCCTTGCCGCCATGGCAACCGTGATGGGCGCAGAGGTGATCAATCTCGGCATCGTGCCCGATCGCTTGAAGGCCACCGAACGCGCCATCGCCAGGGCTGCGGGGTCCGACATCCTCCTCACCACCGGCGGGGCATCGGTGGGTGACCATGACTATGTGCAGGAAGCGCTCAAGAACTCCGGCGTCCGGATCGACTTCTGGAAAATCGCCATGCGGCCCGGAAAGCCCTTCATGTATGGCCGCCGCAAGGGCCAGCATGTGCTGGGCCTGCCCGGCAACCCGGTGTCGGCGCTCGTCTGCGCACGGCTGTTCCTGAAGCCGCTGCTGGACCGGATGGCGGGGCTTCCCGTTTCGGATGACTTGGTTCAGGCCCGCCTCGGGGCACCCATGAAGGAGAACGACACGCGCCAGGACTATGTCCGCGCCCTCATTACGGTTGCGCCTGATGGCGCGCGGGTGGCAACACCCTTTGCCAAGCAGGATTCCTCGATGCAGCGCACCTTCCGGGAAGCGCAGGCGCTCATCGTGCGCCCGCCCCACGCCCCCACAGCCCAGGCCGGTGACATGGTGCCGGTGCTCCTGCTCGATTTCTAGCGTCCGAGGGCGGCAGTTACGGAAAGTAAACACTTGCAGAACTAAACAGGTACGGATATCTTTGTTTTGGATTTGTTCCGATTCTGGACAACGCATAAACGAGAGTACCGGCCATGTTGACGCGGAAGCAACTCGAACTCCTCCTGTTCATCAATGAGCGGTTGAAGGAGGAAGGCGTTCCGCCTTCCTTTGAGGAAATGAAGGAGGCGCTCAATCTTCAGTCGAAGTCGGGCGTACACCGTTTGATCGTCGCGCTGGAGGAGCGCGGCTTCCTGCGCCGCATGCCCAACCGGGCGCGGGCACTGGAAGTGGTGAAACTGCCGGAAAGCCATTCGCCGAGCCTTGCCACGCCAAAAAAGGCGGCTGGATTCACCCCAAGCGTCATTCAGGGCAACCTTGGCCGTGTGAAGCCGGTCGCCGCCGCGCAGGATGGCGCACCCAAGGCGGCCGTGGTGCCGATGATGGGCCGCATCGCCGCTGGTGTGCCGATCTCCGCCATCCAGGATCATACCGCCAACATCGCCGTGCCGCCGGAGATGCTGAGCGGGGGTGAGCACTTCGCCCTGGAGGTTAAGGGCGACTCGATGATCGATGCCGGCATCTTCGACGGCGACACGGTCATCATCCGCAAGGGCGACACCGCGCATAATGGCGACATCATCGTTGCCCTGGTGGATGACGAGGAAGCCACCCTGAAGCGCCTGCGCCGCAAGGGTGACTCGGTGGCACTCGAGGCCGCCAACACGGCCTATGAAACCCGCATCTTCGGGCCGGACCGGGTGCGCGTGCAGGGCCGCCTTGTCGGCCTTATGCGGAAATACTGACGCCCACTTGGAAGCCGTCACCGCTTGGCCTACCCTTGGGGCTCGCTTCATAACCTGAATTGCCCCGAGGAGTGCTGGCCCCATGAAGATCTACGGTGACATGATTTCCCCCTTCGTCCGCATGACCATCGTCACGGCGCATGAGGCAGGCTTGGGCGGCAGGGTTGAGCATATCGTGGAAGCGGTGAAGCCGACCGAGGTGAACGAGAAGCTCGCGAGGCTTTCGCCCATCGGCAAGATTCCGGTGCTCGAAACCGACCACGGGCACGGCGTATATGATTCCCGCGTCATCATCGAATATCTCTGCCACACGGCGGGAAACCATGATCTCATTCCCGCCGATGGGGTGAAGCGGTTCCGCGTGCTGACCCTGCAGGCCCTCGCACTGGGTCTGGCCGAGGCAGCCGTTGGCTATCGGTA
>JBIIGF010000399.1:0-3077 GCA_044236665.1 Aestuariivirga sp.
CGGTGAAGTCTACAGCCTGAGAATTGCGCCTTCATGCGCCAACAGCCAGCGCTTGCGCTCAACGCCGCCGCCATAACCGGTGAGCGAACCATCTGCGCCGATCACCCGATGGCAGGGAACGACGATGGAAATCGGGTTGCGGCCATTGGCAAGCCCCACCGCCCGCACGGCCTTCACATCGCCCAATCTCCGGGCCAACTCGCCATAGGATATGGTGACGCCGCAGGGAATGCGCTTGAGTTCGGCCCATACCCGCCGCTGGAACGCGGTTCCACCCCCATCGGTTTCGATGTGGTCGACGGCGGATAAATCGCCCGCGAAATAGGCGCGGAGGCGGGAACATAACCCGAAGGGATCATCCGCATGCTGATGGGTTTCGCCACGGAACCTCGCCGCCATCTCGCGCTCGATGCGCGCCTCAGCGTCAGCAAACTCCAGCATCAGCAAAATGCCCTCCCGCGCGAGGAGCACGAGAGGGCCAATCGGTGTGTCGATCCGGCTGCTGAGGATCACCGGCACCGGCCTATCCCAGACGGGCCAGCGCCTCGTCGATCTTCGCCTTGCGGGCCTCGAGTTCGGCCTTGCGCTCCCTGGACTCGTCCAGCACCTCGGGCGGAGCCTTGGCGACGAAGCCCGGATTGTTCAGGCGGCTGTCAATGCCTGCCATGTCCTTGGCGATCTTCTCCAGTTCCTTGGCAAGGCGGGCCTTCTCCGCGCCGAAGTCGATCACGCCTTCGAGCGGCAGGGCAACCGTTGCCTCATCCAGCACGATCTGGGCGGAGGCCTTCGGCACCTGCTCCTCGAAGCCGATGGAAGAGAGCCTGGCCAGGCGCATGATCTCGTTTTCCCACGCGGCGGCGCGGCGGCGGGTTTCGGCATTGGCCCCCACCAGCACGCAGGCGATCTTGGCGCCGGCGGGCACATTCATTTCAGCGCGCACCGAACGCACCTCCGACACAAAGCGGATCACCCACTCCATTTCGGCATCCGCCGCCGTGTCACCCAACCCCTTGTAGGAGGGCCACGCCGAGGCAATCAGCCACTGCTTTCGCTCGCCCGTGTTCTGCCACAACTCCTCGGTGACGAAGGGCATGAAGGGGTGCAGCAGCAGCAGGATCTGGTCCATCACCCAGGCCGCAGTCGCCCGCGTTTCAGCCTTTGCCGCCTCATCCGAACCGTTGAGCACTGGCTTGATCAGTTCAAGGTACCAGTCGCAGAACACGTTCCACACGAACTGGTACATCGCCCCAGCGGCTTCGTTGAACTTGTATTCACCGAGCGCCTGGCGCACGCGCGCCTCGGTGCGCGCCGTTTCCCCCGCGATCCAGCGGTTCACGGTCACGCGGGCGGCGTGAGGGTCATAGGCCGGATCATGCGCCACGCCGTTCATCTCGGCAAAGCGCGCCGCATTCCACAGCTTGGTACCGAAGTTGCGGTAGCCTTCCACCCGCTGCTTGGAGAGCTTGATGTCGCGCCCCTGTGCCGCCATGGCGGCAAGCGTGAAGCGCAGGGCGTCCGCACCATAGGCATCGATCAGGTCCAGCGGGTCGATGACATTGCCCTTGGACTTCGACATCTTCTGGCCCTTCTCGTCACGGACCAGCGCATGGATGTAGACAGTGTGGAACGGCACTTCCTTCATGAAGTGCAGGCCCATCATCATCATGCGGGCGACCCAGAAGAAGATGATGTCGAAGCCGGTGACGAGCACATCCGTCTTGTAATGGCGCTTCAGCTCCGGCGTCTCATCCGGCCAGCCGAGCGTGGAGAATGGCCAGAGAGCGGAGGAGAACCATGTGTCGAGCACATCCTCGTCGCGCGTCAGCATGACATCGCCCGAGCCCAGCGCGCGCGCCTCCGCGTGAGCGGGAACACCATAATGGCGCTTGGCGGCAGCCTGCGCCTCGGCCTCGGTTTCCTCCACGAACACCGTGCCATCCGGGCCATACCAGGCGGGAATCTGGTGGCCCCACCACAGCTGGCGCGAGATGCACCACGGCTGGATGTTACGCATCCATTCGTAATAGGTCTTCTCCCAGTTCTTCGGCACGAAGGACGTCTCGCCCTTCTCCACCGCCGCGATGGCGGGCTTGGCGAGTTCACCGGCATTCACATACCACTGCTCGGTCAGCCACGGCTCGATCACCACATCCGAGCGGTCGCCGTGCGGAACCTGGTGGGTGTGCGCCTCGATCTTGTCGAGCAGCCCTTGAGCCTCGAAGGCTTCGACGATGCGCTTCCGTGCCTCGAAACGGTCGAGCCCGTGGAGCGCCAAGGTTTCGGCGGGCACAGTGGCGCCATCAAGAAATTCAGCATTGTTCTCGAGCAGGATCTTGCCGAACTGGTCGAGCACATTGATCTGCCTGAGGTTATGGCGCTTGCCCACGTCGAAGTCGTTGAAGTCATGCGCGGGCGTGATCTTGACCGCACCCGTGCCCTTCTCGGGGTCGGCGTAATCATCGCCCACGATCGGGATGAGGCGGCCCACCAGCGGAAGGCGCACCATCTTGCCTATGAGGTGCTTCAGCTTCTCGTTTTCGGGGTGAACGGCAACGCCCGAGTCGCCCAGCATTGTCTCGGGCCGCGTGGTCGCCACCACGATGAACTCATCGGTTCCCTGGATCGGATAGCGCAGGTGCCAGAGATTGCCCTTCACTTCCTTCTGCACCACTTCAAGGTCGGAAATGGCGGTCAGCAGCTTGGGGTCCCAGTTCACAAGGCGCTTGTCCTTGTAGATCAGCCCTTCCTTGTAGAGCTGCACAAAGACCTTGAGCACGGCCCTGGACAGGCCCTCATCCATGGTGAAGCGCTCGCGCGACCAGTCACAGGAAGCACCGAGGCGGCGGAGCTGGCGCGAGATGGTGCCGCCCGATTCCTCCTTCCAGGCCCACACGCGCTCAAGAAAGGCGTCGCGGCCCATGGACCGCCGGTCGGTCTTGTTTTCCTTCTGCAGCAGTCGCTCCACCACCATCTGGGTGGCGATGCCGGCATGGTCGGTGCCGGGCTGCCAGAGCACATCCTTGCCGCGCATGCGCTCGAAGCGGATGAGAATGTCCTGAATGGTGTTGTTGAGCGCA
>JBIIGF010000401.1:0-3069 GCA_044236665.1 Aestuariivirga sp.
GCGCTCATGCACCTTCCCGACATGACGCCGCGCGAGCTTGCCACCCTGCTGCCGCTCATTGTGCTCACCATCTTCTTCGGCGCCTATCCCGCGCCGATCCTCAACATCTTCGGCCCCTCGGTCGAAGCCATCATCAAGCCGTTGAACGAGGCCGCCGCCGCAGCGCATGCGCTGTCGCTGGCCTCGCTGCAGTAAGGACAAGACCACAATGTGGCTTCTCGAACAGGCCGATGCCGCCGCAGCACTCCCCGAGATCGTGCTGGCGCTTGCCGCCATGGCGCTCCTCATGCTGGGTGTTTTCCGCAAGTCCGATGCGACGGGCCTTGTCACCTATGGCGCGCTGATCGCGCTGGCCGTGACCGCCGTGCTGGTGGTCGCCGGCGGCCCCGAGGAGGCCGAGGCCTTCGAGGGCGGCATGCTGGTCGACACCTTCGCGCGGGTGATGAAGGTGCTGGCGCTGTTCGGCTCCGCCGTGGCGCTGGTGCTCTCCGTCAGCTACATGAAGCGTGACGGTTCGCAGCGGTTCGAATATCCGGTGCTGGTGCTGCTGGCCACCGTCGGCATGATGCTGATGATCTCGGCCAGCAACCTGATCGCGCTCTACATGGGCCTCGAACTTCAGTCGCTGGCGCTCTATGTGCTCGCCTCCTTCAAGCGTGATTCGGCCAGGGCCTCGGAAGCCGGCCTCAAGTATTTCGTGCTGGGTGCGCTGTCCTCCGGCATGCTGCTCTATGGCGCATCGCTGGTCTATGGCTTCACCGGTTCGACGGCCTTCTCCGAGATCGCCTCCTTCCTCACCAACAATGGCGCGGACCTCGGCGTGATCTTCGGCCTTGTCTTCGTGATCGCGGGCCTTGCCTTCAAGATTTCCGCCGTGCCCTTCCACATGTGGACGCCCGATGTCTATGAAGGGGCACCCACACCAGTCACGGCCTTCTTCGCCACCGCCCCCAAGGTGGCGGCGATGGCGCTGCTGGTCCGCACCATGGTGGAACCCTTCGGGTCCATCCTGCCGGACTGGCAGCAGATCATCATCTTCGTGTCGATTGCCTCCATGGCGCTCGGTGCCTTTGCGGCCATTGGCCAGAACAACATCAAGCGCCTGCTCGCCTATTCCTCGATCGCCAACATGGGCTTCGCGCTGGTGGGCCTGGCGGCTGGCAGCAATGAGGGCGTGCAGGGCGTCATCGTCTACATGATCATCTACATGATCACCACGCTCGGCTCCTTTGCCTGCGTCATCGCGATGCGCCGCAAGGGCCACATGGTGGAGGAGATCAGCGACCTCGCGGGACTCTCCCGCCACAGCCCGGGCCTGGCCTTCGTGTTCGCCATGCTGATGTTCTCGCTCGCCGGCATTCCGCCGCTGGCGGGCTTCTTCGCCAAGTATTTCGTGTTCCTGGCCGCAGTGAAATCGGGCCTCTACACGCTGGCCATCCTGGGTGTGCTGGCCTCTGTGGTGGGCGCCTATTACTACCTCCGCATTGTGAAGACGATGTATTTCGACGAGCCGAAGGAGGCCTTTGACGGCATGGACGGCGAGGTGAAACTCGTGGCCTATGCCTCCGGCGCCTTCACGCTGCTGTTTGTCATCCCGTGGATCGCATCGCCGATCATCGATGTGGCGGCGGCTGCCGCCAAGTCGCTCTATTGATCCTCGAAACCGGACATCCGGTCCGCCACTTCGACCGGATCGATTCCACCAATCAGGAGGCCCGCAGGCTGGCCGGTGACGGCGAGCCGGGGCCTCTCTGGCTGTGGGCGGATGAACAAACGGTGGGGCGCGGCCGCCTTGGCCGCAGCTGGGTGAGTGAACCCGGCAATCTCTACGCCACCTTCCTGTTTGCCATCGCTGAAGGCCCGCAGGCCGCTGCGCAGGTCAGCTTTGTTGCGGCACTCGCCGTCCATGATACGGCGCTGGCCTTCCGGCCTGAGCTGTCCCCGCGCATCAAATGGCCCAATGACGTGCTGATCGGTGGTGCCAAGTTCTGCGGCGTGCTGCCGGAGGTGGTCGCCTCACATCCGACCCGCATTGCCATCGGCTGCGGGGTCAACATCGCCCATGCGCCGGAGGGTACGCCCTATCCTGTTACCGCGCTGGGCGGCGGGCTTCAGGTCGAAGCCGTGCTGCGTGAGCTTGACCGGAACCTGTCCTTCCGCCTCGCGCAATGGGAGGAGGGGCGGGGCTTCGGCCTGATCCGCGCGGAATGGGCCCGCCGCGCGCTGGGCCTCGGCGGGGAGGTGACGGCCAGTGCCGGAACCCAAGACCTCACCGGCGTCTTCAAGGGCCTTGCCGCGGATGGCGCGCTGATCCTCGAAACCGCCGATGGCGCACAGCATGCCATTCACGCAGGCGAAGTGAAATTTGCCGAACTCGAAGCCTTGAGACGGAAGACACAGCAATGAACGCCAGGCGCAGAGCCCAGCTTGCCCCCGAACTCGTGTTCCTGCCCCTGGGCGGCACGGGCGAAATCGGCATGAATTGTTATTGCTATGGCTCCGGGCCTGCCGATGACCGGCATTGGATTATGGTCGATCTCGGCGTGAAATTCGGCGAGGAGACGGACCCCGGCATCGATGTGGTGCTGCCCGATGTCGGCTACATCACGGCGGAGAAGTCGCGCCTTCATGGCCTGATCCTTACCCATGCGCATGAGGATCATCTGGGGGCCGTCGCCTGGCTCTGGCCGCAACTCGAATGCCCCGTCTATTGCACACCCTTCGCCGCGCAGATCCTGGCGCTGAAACTGAAGGAAGCGGGCCTCGACGAGCAGGTGCCGGTGAAGATCATGCCGGCGGGCTCCAAGGTGACGCTGGGCCCCTTCGGGGTCGAGTTCATCTCCGTTACCCACTCGATCCCGGAGCCGACGGCCCTGTTGATCGAAACGCGCGAGGGACGCGTTCTGCATTCGGGCGACTGGAAGATCGACCGTACACCGGTGCTGGGCCAGGGCATGGACGAGAAGCGCCTGCGCGAGATCGGCGCGAAGGGCGTTGATGTGCTCGTCTGCGATTCCACCAACGTGCTGCGCGCCGGCGTCTCGCCCTCCGAGGCCGAGGTGGCGAAAA
>JBIIGF010000400.1:0-3069 GCA_044236665.1 Aestuariivirga sp.
ATGCGTGCATGACACGGTCGAATCGGCTGGCGTGGTGGAAGCGGGGCCGGAGCGCGTTTTACCTGTCATCCCGCAGGACCATGCCCTGCCGCCCGGCGGGCTGTCGATCCGCCCGCAGGATGACCGCATCGTGCAGGAAGAGCGCCTGCACATGCACAAGCTTGCCGCGGTGAAGGCCTTTGCGCGCGCCAATGCCATCAACCGGATCGTGATGCGGGGCGGTGCAGCCCCCACGCTCGGAATCGTGGCGGCGGGCAAGGCCTATCTGGATGTGCGCCAGGCTCTCGATGACCTTGGCATCGACGAGGTGAAGGCGGCGCAGCTCGGCATCAGACTGCTCAAGGTCGGCATGGTCTGGCCGCTCGAGCCCACGATCATCCGCGACTTCGCAAAGGGCCTCTCCACCATCATGGTGGTGGAGGAGAAGCGGCCCATCATCGAGCAGCAGATCCGCGATATTCTGTATGCGGAGCAAATCCGTCCTGTGGTGATCGGCAAGCAGGATGAGCACGGAAAGGCGCTGTTCGCGCCGCATGGCGTTCTGGAGCCTAACCAGATTGCCCGCACCATTGCCCGCTGTATCGGGGACGCGGCATCCTCAGCCTGCGCGGCCGCCCTGCAGGACCAGGCCACGGCGCGCAACCAGGCAGACCTCGTGGCGCGCGTTCCCTATTTCTGTGCGGGCTGCCCGCATAATTCCTCAACGGTCCTTCCCGAGGGCGCGCGCGGTTATGCCGGCATCGGCTGTCATTGGCTGGCGCAATTCGTGCCAGGGCGGAAGACGGAGGGCGCCACCCACATGGGCGGCGAGGGCGCCAACTGGGTCGGCGAGGCGCCCTTCTCGAAGCGCCGGCATGTGTTCCAGAACATGGGCGATGGCACCTACAACCACTCCGGCCTGATGGCGATCCGCCATGCGGCGGGAACCGGCACCAACATCACCTACAAGATCCTCTTCAACGATGCGGTGGCGATGACCGGCGGCCAGCGCAATGACGGCGGCCTGACGGTGGAGCAGATCGCCCAGCAGATGCGCGCCTCGGGCGTGGCGCGGATCGCTGTCGTGTCGGATGAGCCGGACAAATATCCCTCCCGCGCGGCCTTTCCCGCCTATACGAGCTTCCATCACCGCAGCGAGTTACAGGCGGTGCAGACCGAGATGATGGATGTCAATGGCGTCAGCGTCATCATCTATGACCAGACCTGTGCCGCTGAAAAGCGCCGCCGCCGCCGCAAGGGCGAATTCCCCGATCCCAACAAGCGGATCTTCATCAATGAACTGGTGTGCGAAGGTTGCGGCGATTGCGGTGTGCAGTCCAACTGCGTGGCGATCCAGCCGGTGGAAACCGAGTTCGGCCGCAAGCGCCGCATCGACCAGTCAAGCTGCAACAAGGACTTCTCCTGCGTGAAGGGCTTCTGCCCCAGCTTCGTGACGGTGGAAGGTGGTATGCTCGCCAAGGGCACGGGCGGTGTCAGCCTCGATGTGGACAAGGTGCCGTTCCCTGTCCTGCCCGAGCCGCAGCTTCCGGCGCTCGACAGGCCCTGGAACATTCTCGTCACGGGTATCGGCGGCACCGGAGTCGTTACCATCGGCCACATCCTCGGCATGGCGGCGCATATGGAGGGCAAGGGCGCGGCGCTGATCGACATGGTGGGCATTTCGCAGAAGAACGGTGCTGTCGTCACGCATCTGAAGATCGCCGCAACGCCCGACGCCATCGCAGCCGTGCGCGTGTCGCGTGGTGCGGCCGATCTGATCCTCGGCTGCGATCTCGTCACCAGCGCATCCGAACGCATTCTGGCCGCCGCCTCGCGCCAGCGCACCCATGCGGTGGTCAATAGCCATGAGACGATGCCCGCCCATTTCACCCATGACGCGAATTTCGACGTGCAGGGCGGGGCGCTGACACTGAAGATCGCCGCCGCGGTGAAGCAGGGCGGGCTCTCCGCCATTGATGCCGCTGATATCGCAACGAAGCTTCTGGGCGATTCGATTGCCGCCAATCTCTTTACGCTCGGCTATGCGTGGCAGAAGGGTCTTGTGCCCGTGTCGCGCGCGATGATCGAGGAGGCGGTGAAGCTCAATGGTGTTGCGGTGAAGATGAACCTCGCCGCCTTCACGTGGGGCCGCCGCGCGGCGGTGGATGAGCAATCCGTGCGCAAGCTGATCGGCGCACGCAGTGAGAAGACGCCCGAGACGCTCGCTGAGATCGTGGCGCGGCGGGTGGAATTCCTGACGGCCTATCAGAACCAGTCCTATGCGGATGCGTATCGCAGCTTCGTCGAGACGGTCGCCGCCGTGTCCGAGCCTCTGGCGCTGGTTGTGGCCAGGAACCTGTTCAAGCTCATGGCCTACAAGGATGAGTATGAGGTGGCGCGCCTTTACAGCGATGGCAGCTTTGCCGCCGCGATCGGCAAGCAGTTCACGGGTGACGTAAGGCTCACGTTCCATCTTTCGCCGCCGCTCGC
Organism: Aestuariivirga sp.; assembly: GCA_044236665.1. Taxonomy (GTDB): domain Bacteria; phylum Pseudomonadota; class Alphaproteobacteria; order Rhizobiales; family Aestuariivirgaceae; genus Aestuariivirga. The sequence goes on from JBIIGF010000400.1 coordinate 2,470, forward strand.
TTCCGGCACCGATCCGCTCACCGGCCGGCCGCTGAAAAAGGCCTATGGACCTTGGATGATGCAGGCGTTCCGGTTGCTCGCAAAACTGAAAGGCCTGCGCGGCACAGCCTTCGATGTGTTCGGCCGCACGGCGGAACGGCGCATGGAGCGCCAGCTCATCACCGACTACCGCGCGATGATCGAGGGCCTGCTGCCCCGCCTTCAGCCTGCCAATCTCACAACCGCGTTGGAGCTTGCCGCCGTGCCAGAGATGATCCGCGGCTTCGGTCCGGTGAAGGCCGCCAGTGTGGAGAAGGCAAGGCTGCGCGAAAGCGATTTGCTGGCGGTGTTTTCCGCTGGCACCCTCCCACACAGGACAGCCGCCGAATGATCATTCCGGTGGTTGCGGACCGATCCGTGCAATGACATTGGCCGCGATGCGCGCAGCGGTGAAGGCGGCGGTGCCAGTGATATCCCGGCCCGGCACGAATTCTACCATGCAGAAGCCGGCGATCCGGGCTTTTTCGGCAACACCTGCGATCAGGTCCGTGACCTGCGTATAGGTGAGGCCGCCGGGTGTTGGATAGACGACGGCGGGCATCAGGCTCACGTCGAGCGCGT